>CAYUBC010000245.1:0-6154 GCA_964442885.1 uncultured bacterium
GTTAGCTCGTTATTTTCAATGGCAACCGAGGTCTGGTCAGCCACCAGACGCACCAGTTTTTGGCGGGTTTCTGTCCAGGCATAGTCAGGATCGCGGCTAAAGACATAGAGCCGCCCCCGCTCAACATTTTGCACAATAATCGCCGTGCCAAAAAGCTGAAATTCACCGCCCAGGTAGCGATTGACCTGACGATCCAAAGACAGCATAGCGTTACGGGCCATGGACATAATGCTGCTCTCTGGGGCAGGTTGAAAGCTAGCGGTCACCTGGCGAGTAGCGGCTTCCAGCGCCGAGCGCACGTCCTGGCACTGGTCTTCACTCTGGCAGTGGAGTCGCTCTAGCCGCACCTGGCCATCGGCGCGAAACAGCACCAGTGCCCCGCCCGTGGCATCGGTAACCCGACTGGCAATCATCGGAATCAGCTCTAAAAACTGGTTGAGGTTGTTGAGGCTGCGGAGCGCAAACCCCAGGGAGCTGAGTAAATCCTGAATTTTGTATTGTTCTCGCTGCAGTCGCGCCACTAGCTCTTTGAGGGCAAACACAGCGGATGTGTCTAGCAAACCACTACTGCCAGCACTATCGAAGGAGGGTGACGACCCAGATGACATGGGAACAGACGTCATGAACGACCTAACTGAAACAAACCAATTGGACAATACAACCGGGGCTTGACCAGGCAATGGGCTAAGGGTCTGACTTAAGCTGATGAACTATAGTTTTTCCTTAAAAAAATTTCCACCCCTGAGGGGAGAAATTTTGCGGCTCAGCCTTAGGTTGATAGCAACCCGAGACTGAGCGATAGCCCATAGTAGCGCATAACCTGAAAGCCAGAACCACCAGTCCTAGCGTCGCAATCACCTCACCCGACGGTTAAAAAACCCAGGGTTTTTAAGGTTGATACCTGGAGCCCTTAAGGTGATAGACACCCCCCACCAAAACTTGCGGACATTCTAACGGATGAATTCTGAATTGGCTGGGAGAGGTTGGGCCTGCCACCAGCAACGGCAGTGACTCAGCACAGCGCTGAGGTCATGGCTCAGATTGGGATAATCCAGAGGGGGGCGATCAATAATCACCAGCGCTGTACCCAGGCGTTGAGCCACGGCTAGCTTGGTCGCTTCGCCGCCGGGTTGTCCAGAGGCCTTAGTAATTACTAGAGTGATCTGCCAGTGTTGCCAGAGGGCCAGTTCCAGGTCTTCGCTAACGGGAGGGCGCAGAGCAATCAGGCGTTCTGGCGTAAAACCCGCCGCCAAAGCCGCCTCCAGTGCTACCCCAGAGGGTAAAATCCGTGCGAACAGGGTGGCCCTGGTCTGCCAGGGTTGAAACGCCGGTAACCATCGATAGCCCAGGGTAAGCAGCACCCGCTGACCGGCCAGACTTGAGGATGAAAGAACCTGCTCTAAACTGGAGACTCGCTGAATTAACCTGTGGCCGGTAGTCACCGACTCTTCTAGGACAGGCCGCTCATAACGCCAGTAGGGAATCTGAAGCTGGCCAGCGGCGGCAATTGCCCCCTGGGAAATTGCCACCGCAAAGGGATGGGAGGCATCTAGAATGGCCCCGACCCGGTGGGCCTGGATAAAGGCGACAAGGCTATCCCCGGCGATCGCCCCGACCCTGACCTCAAGCCAGGGGCTGTGTGGATAGGCCCCCTGGGCCGCTGTGGTGGTCACTGTTACCAGGGTAGGGATGCCAGCCTCAACCAGCCCCTGAGCCAGGATGACGGCTTCGCTGGTGCCCCCAATGAGCCATAGCCTTGACCTAAATGAAGCCCTGCTTAACCCCATAGCCCGGCAGAATGGTGTTGAAATTACTGAGTTAAGACAGTTTTCACCAGCCGCGTTGACGCACTCACAATTAGCGCTACCGTAGCCGATATCAACAGACCGAAGGAAAGCTGCACGACCCAACGCATACCTTTTTCATAGTTGTCGAGGCGATCGCTCTGGCGTTGCCCCTCATTAACCAGACGATCCACGTCCTGTGAAGTACGGTCTACCCGTTCCGACAGGCGATCAATTTGCTCCGAGGTGCGGTCAGATCGTTCCGAGAGGCGATCGATGGTCAGGTTAGTACTCTCGATGAGAGCCTCAATACGGTCTAGACGGTCACTACTAGCGGTCATAGAAGTACGACTGGCGATAGCACTATTATTGCCTAAGAATATTGCCTAAGAATCCTGAGCGAAGGTGCTAAGGGCTGTCATCAATTAGCTGCTGATGGCTCAGAAATCAACGGCCACAGCCCCTAGTGCAGCGTCAACTCTAGAAGTTCGGGTTTGTAGTCAGCGCTTTAGCGCTAAAGCGCTGACTACGAGCTGAGGCATTTGCCCTAAAATTTGTCTTTGACAAAGCACTAGCCTGGTTTTGGCAGCGCAGCGGGCGTGGCAGCGCTTGTAGCAAAAGGCTACAAAAAATCCCTGAACGGCTCCGTAGAAACCGTTCAGGGACGCACTAGAGACCATAACCAAGCACTAGCGATAGCGGAAGTTGCGGAAGACCAGGCGGGAGTTTAACCCTCGTGCCCGCAGGAAGTTCACCACTGCCCCGGCATCGTTGCGGTCGTTACACTCAGCGGCATTAATGAACTGCCCCTGAGGCGCACTCTCAAAGCGGGGATTGATCACGCAGGTAAGCGCCCCAGGCCGCAACCCAGTGTTGGCCCCTAGCACTCGCTGGGTTTCCTCTAATTCGCGCTGACCACCAAACACCGCCGCCACAAAGGGAGATAGCGTGTTGCCTGAGGAAACCCCGCCCCCCGTAAAGCACTGAGGCCGATCTTCAGACGGTACATTCGTCGTCAGAGGAATGGTATTGACTCTGGGCTCAGAGGCTAACACTGCACCGGCGCTGCTGATGATATCGAGAAGAGCCTGCCCACCGGCATTGACGCGAACAAAATAGCGAGCGGCAACGCCATTAAACTGCTGACCCCCAAAGTAGTTAATCCAGCATTCGTAAGGGGCCGGGCTCTGCAAGTCTGGGGTAGCTGGCTGGCCATTTACCAGGGTTTGGGAGGTCGGCTTGAAGAAAATATTCATTTTGCGGATATTATCCGCCGGATCCCTAAATACTCGTACCGCGTAGTTTTGGGTTTCAAAGCCCAGCAGGGTATTGCGGTCTAACGCCCCGGTAATGGGGGCTTCCGGCATATTCGGGGCAAAAACACCGCCAGCCGACTCAGACAGCAACACCTGGTTAGTCGCCTGGTCGAGGATTTCCAGCCGGGCCTGGTTGGTGCCCCGGTTGTGAGCCATGCGGAAAATCACGTTGCGGCCATCGCGGGAGCCAAAACTTTCGTAGGTTAAGAAACCATCTTGGCTCAGGGCACCCCGAAAGGTGGCGGGTTGGCTATTCAACTCCAGGCGAGAGGGAGCCGTGCGTCTGAACACGTTCATCACTGGATTAGTAGACCCCACTGGCAAAAACACCCGCGCCGCATAGTTAGGCGTGGTGAAATTGAGAATGTCTCGCGCTACGGGCAACTGTGCCACCAGGGCATCAGCCTCTCCCCTATTGCCTGGGGAAGACTGCAAGGCTGGAGTTGCCGATGGCACCATGCCACTGGCCGGCAGAGTAAACGAGATGGCCAACAAACAAGCGGCTAAGGCAAAGGATATCCGCCGCAGGAGCCGCCTTGACCAACGGCTGAGGCGATGATTAGGCCAGGCTAGCTTCATAGAAATTGCTCCCTTACTCCTCAGTAGAGAAATCCCAACGGCCCTTGCATGCTGGGAACTTTGAGACGCAGCGCCTCATTTTCTCAAAATACGGGTGTAATTTTATCTAACTTTTGAAGAAACGCTCTGGGTTTTCAAAAAAAACTGTGGGTTTTGACAAGAGAAAAAGCAGGTTTAGAACCGTACTAATGCACTGTATTTTTCTCTAAGAGTTGGCCAAGCTGGTGGAGCCACTCCTGGGCCGCAGGGCTGGGGTCAATGGGCAGCGAGCCAGAGCGAATATGCAGGTCGCGTTGCGGAAAGGGCACTTCAATGCCTTGCTGACTGAGGCTATCGACGAGAGCAAAGTATAGATCGCTTTTGATCACAAGCTGGCGATTGGGTTGGGCAATCCAAACCAGCAGCTCAAACTGGAGGGCGTTGTCGCCAAAGCCGAGAAAAAACACCTGGGGGGAGGGAGTCGCCAAAATTTCCTGGTTTTTTTGAGCGGCGGCCAACAGCGCCAGTTTGACCTGGCCTGGGTCAGAGTGGTAAGCAACGCCTACTGGCAGGCGAATGCGCGATACCGGGTTGCCGTGGCTCCAGTTGATAATTTCGTTGTCGAGGAAGCGGGAGTTCGGCACGATGATGGTGATGTGGTCGAGGGTGCGAATTTCGGTACTGCGAGAGCCAATGCGGATAACCGTGCCTTTCACGTCGCCAAAATCGACAAAATCCCCTACTTGAATGGGACGCTCAAAAACTATCACCAACCCGCTGACAAAATCCTTCACCAGGGTTTGCAACCCAAAGCCAATCCCAATACCCAAACCACTGGCAATTAGCGCAATGGAACTGAGATCGATGCCCCAAAGCTGGAGAATAACGACAGTGCCTAGCAAAATCAGGGTGTATTTGGTCAGCACCGCGATCGCATCCTGGGCCGCCAGGCTAATGCCGGTAATGCGCAGAAAGCGGGATTTGATGATATTCGTGACGGCATTAGCGGCAATCACCAGGCCCAGCACCACCGCCACCAGAATTAAAATATCTAGCAGCGAGTAGGGTCGATCGCCCAGCAGCAGGTTGCGGGCAAACAGGCTGTCCTGTAGACTTCGCGACACCAGATAGCTAAAGCGGCGGCTAAAAGGAAACAAACTAGCCACATGGGACAGGGCCAGAAACCATACGACGGCCCGCGTTAGCAACAGCGTTAGCCGAAATAGAAAACCCAAGCCAGTACCGCGATCGTCAATGTCGCTGGGCCAAAAGGAAAACCTGGACAGCAGCGGCTTTAGCCAGCCGTACCACACCCGGCCGCTAAGCCAGTGCAAGGCCAGAGCCACGGCTAGAATAATCACGGCGCGCGTCAGGGCTCTGAGCCAAAACCCCTCCTGACGCTCAACTTGGGCCTTCTCTAAGGCTTGGTTTAAAGCATTTATCCACTGCTCAGCCTGGGCGTCGGGAGTTTGGGCACCCCCCACATCGGCATCGGCCTGGGTAACGGTCATGATGTAGCGATCGCCCGCAAAAATAATCGGGTTGCCCTCTGGGACAGCGCCATCGCCCAGACTGGGGAATCGGTTTTCGAGCCGCACCGCCGTGGGTTCCCCGGCGACCAGCAAAGGAGCCAGGTTGGTTTCAATGGCCCTGGCCCGCTCTGGGGCGGTCAAGTCCCCAGCCGCCGGAACATCAAACAAAAAGAGCCCATCCAGAAAAACCGGCTCTGTATCCACCCCCTGGGCCAGGGCAGGCTGCCCCACCAGAGGCAGCAGAGCCAAAAGCAGCCCCAGCAGATTCAGTTTGAACCATTTTGGCAGGTTGGCCATTGTTATCGTCATCACGGTGTTGCCCTACAACGTCACGTTGTTCGCAGAACTGATCTTTAGCTATCTACTAGGTCAATCCCCGACCAACCCTGCCTTCAGCTTGCGGAAGACTCTACATTAGAAAAACATTAACCCTTCAGTATGTCCATGTTTCAGGCTACTCGGCAGCGTCTTGCCCTCTGGTACACGGCGGTAACAGCGGTGCTGCTGTTGCTTTTTGCCAGTGGCTTTTACCTCTACGTGCGGACTACCCTGGTAGAACGAGTGGATGACACCCTCAACCACGTGGTAGAAATTATCGAGCGCTCCCTGGTGATTGAGCCTCGTGGGGGAGAGGGGGCAACGGCGACAGTGGGGCATCGCGTTTTGGCCACGGTCAACGCCAGTGGGCCGCCCCTTCAGGTCAATGTGGAGGCCAGCTTTCGAGATAATGCCAGGGCCGTAGAGGACGACCACATCGACCTGGAGTGGTTTAGCCCCACTGGCGACCTGCTGTGGTCTACCCTATCGGAGGTTTTGCCCCTACCCCTGCGGGTAAACCCGTCGGGGGAGACTGTGCGGGTTTCCCAGGAAACGGTATTGCGCCAAATTACCCAGCGGGTGCAGGCCAATGGGCAGGTGTTGGGCTATTTGCGGGTGAGCCACCCCTGGTTTGAGGTAACCAAAC
>CAYUBC010000246.1:0-6137 GCA_964442885.1 uncultured bacterium
TGTTGACCCATCATCCCGCCGTTGAGCTGACTTACCTGGGCGGCGACAGCAGCGCCGGACAGCCCTATACCGACATTTATCCTCACCTGGCGGGGCAGGTCGCCCTCACGGTGGAAGCTGTGGATTTGCAGACCATTGCTGACCGCTGCCAGGTGGTCTTTCTTTCCCTGCCCAATGGCCTGGCCTGTAAGATGGCCCCCACCCTGCTGGAAAAGGGCTGCCGGGTGTTAGATCTATCTGCCGACTATCGATTTGAGAACCTGGGTACCTACGTTTCCTGGTACGGGGCAGAACGGGATGACCAGGCGGTGGCGGCTGAGGCCGTGTATGGACTGCCGGAGCTGTTTCGCGATCGCATTCGCACGGCGCGGTTAATTGGCTGCCCTGGCTGCTACCCCACCGCTAGCCTGCTGGGGATTGCCCCCTTGCTCAAGCAGGGATTAGCCCAGCCCGAAACCCTGATTATCGACGCTAAATCAGGCACCTCTGGCGGTGGTCGGGTCGCTAAAACCGGTATGCTACTGGCCGAGGCCAGCAACTCCCTCTCGGCCTACGGCGTAGCCCGCCACCGCCACACCCCGGAAATTGAACAAATTTGCAGCTATTTGGCAGGTCAGGAAGTGACCGTGCAGTTTACCCCCCACTTAATCCCGATGGTGCGAGGCATTTTATCGACTATTTATGCCACCCTGCGCGATCCGGGCCTGGTCAGGGATGACCTGCTGACTATCTACACCGCCTTCTACCGAAACTCCCCCTGGGTCACGGTTTTACCTAACAGCGTCTACCCCCAAACCAAGTGGGCCTGGGGCACCAACCGCTGCTTTTTGGGGTTAGAAGCCGACCCTCGTACCGGGCGCATTATCGTCATGTCAGCCATTGACAACCTGATGAAGGGGCAAGCCTCCCAGGCGGTGCAGTGCCTCAATTTGATGATGGGCTGGGATGAGTCGCTGGGGCTGCCAGCGGTGACGTTTTATCCTTGAGGTGGGATAGAAGGTAAAGGGTAGAGAGGGCTTTTAGAAGCGAGAGCCGGGCTGCTGGAGGAACTCGGCTTCGGCCTCAGTAGTTTGGCGACCCAAAATTTCGTTGCGGTGGGGAAAGCAGCCAAAGCGCTGAATCACGTCCCGGTGGCGGCGGGCGTAGTCGAGGGTGGACTCAAACTCTGGATGCTGGTTGTAGAGAGTTTCCATCAGGCTGACGCAGCGCTCCTGTTGGGCCAGCGCTTCGCTGTGCTCCAGAGGGAGATAGACAAATAGCCGCTCTACCGGCAGTAGCACCTGGTCAAACCCTTGCTGGATGGCGTACTCAGCCGTGGCCAGGGCTTGGGCATCGGTGGCAAAGCTGCGTGGGTCGCCCCGAAACAAATTGCGGGGGACTTGATCCAGCAGCAAAATCAACGCCAGGCAGGAATGGGGCTGCGCTTGCCAGGCGGCTAACTGTCCGCTGGCGGCCTGCTCGTAGTCGGCTAGAAACTGCTGCCGAATTTGCTCATCAAAGGCTGGGTCTTTTGTGAACCAGACCTGGCGCTGCTGGCCATACTCACTGCCGGGTCGGTCGGGGTGATCAAACCAGAAGGTTAAAATATCGTTGAATTTAGCCATTTCTTGCCAAAGTGCCTCAAAGATTACTCCAGAACTAGCGGATCCAGGGTGTAGTCCTGCCAATCCTGATGGTAGCGTTCTGACACGTGGGGGGTGAGTACGAACTTGGGTGAGGCCCCGACCTGCACATCCACCCGCAAAAAGGAGTAGGGGCGACGGCGATCGATCTTTTCCCCGGTGCGCCCCACAAATAAGTGCGACTGAGCCACCAGGCGAAAATCTGCCGGGGACTCTGGCGTGGGGCCAGGAAAGGTTTCGTAGAGCATGGTTCCTTCCGAACGCTGCCGCCGCAGGCTCAGGCCGCTGCCGCCGCAAACCACCCAGTGAATGTGGCTGTCGGCATGGCCGGTATCCGAGGTTTTCAGGTACTCGAAACAATGAGCGTGGCCATTTAGCACCAGGTTAACCGGCGGATTTTCACGGGTGATGGCAGGCACAGCGGCCGCGACCTGGTCTAACACCCAGCGCAGGTGCTGGCGCACGGCACGGGTCTGGCCCTGGTTCCACTTGCTGGCCTCGGTCACGTAGGGCGGATGGTGGAAGTACACAACCCGCCCCCGTGCGGCTGGGTCGTGCCAGGAAGCAATTAGTTGCTCCTTCAGCCACAGCAGTTGTTCGGTATCAATCAGCGCGGTGGGGTTGGCCTTGAGCTGTTTGTCGATATCCAGCACCATTTCATCAAGCTGTTCTGCTTTGGCTTGCCAATCATCCAGCTTTTCGGCGGCCTGGGGATCGTGGAGGTGCTGATGCATAGCCGCCTCCAGAATCGCCTTGCGTTCTTGCTGAACGGCTTTTTTCTGACTGGCCAACCAGTCTCGATGCCCGGCTCCGCCCTGGTGAGCTAGTAGAGAGGGGTCGTTAAAGGTGCTGGAATCCAGAGCAAAGAAGTCGATGCCGCCGTAGCGAAAGGTGTAGTAGCGGTTGGGCAAGCGGGTGAATGTGCCGGGCTGGTAACGCAGGCCTTGAGTAACAGCGTTCCAGGGGCCGTAGTGATGGTTCAGGTGGGCCTCTAGCTGTTCTGCGGAAATCCCCTGGAGATAGTCCAGGAAGGCGCGGGCGTAGGCATCCCCCACCCCTGACCCGTGCCAGCCCACGTTGGGGTTAAGGTCAATGCCCAAGAGCTTGCGGATTGGTTTAGTGAGCTGCACCAGAGCGCTGTAGAGCCTCGGCAGGTTGTAGTAGTCGTGGTTGCCCGGTACGGCCAGAAACGGGAACCGAAACAGCATCTCATCAAAGGCGATGTGCTCGGGGCGATCGCCCCCTACCAGCCACTCTCGGTAGGGTTTGATGAAGTTCTCTGGGTACTGTTCGCTAGAGCCAACCTGGTACACCACGTCGCCAGTATGCAGCAGAAACCGGCAGTCCTCCAGGTGCGGCACCATGCGCTCCGCCACTCGCCGCTGGGGGTGGTGGTCGGGGTGAGGGCCAGAGCCGCTGTCGCCAATCACCAGGAAGGAAAAGTCCTGATCCTCGGTGTGGCCATCCTCCAAAATCAGCCGAGTTTGGTCGATATGGCGAACAACCACAGCCGGGTGCTGCCAGCAGACCCGCTCTTTCATTTTGGCGACCTTGGCAGGGATGGGTGGATCGAGGATAGAAGCCATAGGGGTGGCGACAAGGGGAGGGATTTGAACAGAGGAAAACGCATCCTAATTAAGGGTAATGCCAGTTTCATGGATTTGCAGAACTGCTACCCCTGACTCCGCCGTGATCCGGGAAAATGGTATAAATCATGCAGTTCAATAAGGGACTATGGGTAAGCAGAAATCGTCGTCGGGGGCGGGCGATCGCGCCGTGTATCGAGAATTTGGCTCGGTGGATCCGCTGGCCAGGGCCGTACCCGATCGTCCCCCCCAGGAGCAGAAGCTAAAGGTAGAGGTGAGCCGCAAGGGACGCGGCGGCAAAACTGTGACGGTAATTAGCGGCTTTCAGCATTCCCCCTCTACGCTGAGCACGTTAGCCAAGCAACTTAAGGCCCAGTGCGGTACCGGGGGCACCGCTAAGGACGACACCATTGAAATTCAGGGCGACCACGCCCAAAAACTGATAGACCTCTTGCTGGCTAAGGGCTATCAGGCTAAACGCAGTGGCGGTTAGCGGTTGGCGGGCACAAGGAGCGATGGACAGGAGCACCTATGGGATTTGGGCGGGCAACACAACGACATTATTTGAGGTGGCTGGGTAGTTTTTTAGGTGCCCTGGGGTTAATTTTGGGCCTGCACAGCGCCTCCCCTCTCCTGGCGCAGGATGGCCCCTTTTCTACCCCGCCGCCACCCATTGTGCCGGTGGATATTCAGCAACACTGGGCGGTTGGCTGCATTACCGCCCTGGCCGAAACCGGTATGATTCGCACTATCGACGGGCGTTTCTACCCCGATGAGCCCATCCTCTGGGGCGACTACGTCATGCTGCTCAACCGCCTGGTGCCGCCGGGTGACTCTGGAGGATGGGCCAATCCGTTGGAGCAGGCTCTAGGGCTAACCACTGCGCCCACGGTGGCAGCTCACTATCCCAGCCAGTACTACCAGCCCGATCGCCCCCTGGTACGGGCCGAGGGCATTATGGCCCTGGCCGCCAAGCTGGGCGCTAACCACGACATTACCGCCAACACATTGATTGACGCCAGCTTGCAGGATGGCCCCCAGGTGTCGCCCTACGCCAGGGAAGGGGTGGCAGCGGCCCTGGCTCAAGGTGTGGTGGTCAACTATCCCCAGGCTGATCGGCTTAACCCCACCCAACGCCTGACCCGGGGCGAGGCGGCGGCGCTGGTTTGTCGGGCCTCGACCAATCCCCTACTGCGGCGGCAGATTAACCCCGACTGGGTGGCGACAGCACAGCGTCCGGACAGCGTGCCCGTGCCCAACGCCGAAATGCGAGGGGTGTGGCTGACCAACATCGATAGCCAAGTGTTGTTTTCTACGGAGGCCCTGGCCACAGCCGTTGATCAACTGGCGGCCCTCAACTTCAACACCCTCTACCCCACGGTATGGAACTGGGGCTTCACCCTCTACCCCAGCGCCACCGCCCAGCGCGAAATGGGCATTCGCCAGCACCTTTATGCTGACCTGCGCGCCCCCAGCCCAGCCGCTAACCAGGATGAGCGCGACATGCTGAAGGAAGCCATTGAACTGGGCCATGCCAAGGGAATGGCGGTGATTCCCTGGTTTGAATTTGGCTTTATGGCCCCAGCCAACTATGAACTCTACCGCCGCCATCCCGACTGGTTTACCCAAAAGCAGGTGGAGCTACCCAAACCGGAGCCAGTTGAGCCCGCTGTTCCTGGTGTAACCCAGGGGCATAGCAAAGGGGGAACTCTCCTCAAACCCTCGGCCATGCCCCCCAATCTGGATACCTCCAGCCGCACCAAGCAGCGGGTTGACCACTGGCTGACCCAGGAGAAGCAGGCGCCAGAGGTCGATCCAGCCCTACTGGCTGACCCCGGTATCTGGATGGAGGGCAATGTCATTCCTCGCCGCTGGCTCAATCCTTTCCACCCCCAGGCCCAGAAGTTTCTGCTGGAGTTAATTAACGATTTAATGTCCAACTACGAAGTGGATGGCTTCCAGTTCGATGACCACCTGGGATTGCCCGTGGAGTTTGGCTACGACCCCTACACCATCAACCTCTACCGGGCCGAGCACAATGGCCAGAGTCCCCCCACCGACCCCCAGGATGAGGCCTGGGTCGCCTGGCGGGCCAACAAAATTTCTGACTTTTTGGCGGAAGTCTACAAGCTGGTGAAGGCGCGACAGCCCCAGGCAGTGGTGTCGATTTCCCCCAACCCTTACCCCTTTGCCTACGTCACCTACCTGCAAGACTGGCCCACCTGGGTGAACCGGGGCCTGGTGGATGAACTGGTGGTGCAGATCTACCGCAGCGACCAGAATCGCTTTATCTGGGAGATGAACAAGCCGTCTTTGCAGGCGGCCCTGCGGAAAATTCCCACCAGTGCCGGTATTCTCAGCGGCTTGCGGGCCGCACCAGTGGGTATGGGGCAAATTGGTGACCAGATTAAGGCTGTGCGCGATCGCCGCCTCTCCGGCATGTCCTTCTTTTTCTACGAGTCCCTGTGGATTCCCCCCGCCACGGAAAGCCGCGACGACCGGGTAGCGGGGTTGCAGCAAGCCTTTGCCAGCCCGCTACCTCGGCCAGGGGCTTGAGGCCGATAGCATTTACCTGTATCCAAGCTCTGTCAGCTCAAGTGTCCTCAGGCTAATGCTGAAAACCTTGATCTGCTGCTTCGTTTAGTCGTTAGGGTGCAGTTCAAGTTGGTCGGTGGAGAATCAAGACCGAATTGGCTCCTCGACATCTACAGTCGATTGTGAATATTGCCTCAGCCGCTGGTCAAGCGTTCCGGTATGCAGTTCAAATAGATGGTTGTCGTAGTCATAGAAGTAGAGCGATCGCCCTTCCCCTTCAACACGGGGACGATCTCTACGAATTTCTATTCCAAGTGTCTGAACTCGTTCAGCATATTGATCAAAATTTTTCGGCTCTATCGGTCTAGGGATGGGGATGAGCGCCTGAGCGCAG
>CAYUBC010000247.1:0-6119 GCA_964442885.1 uncultured bacterium
CAAGGAGCAAAAGACGGCTCGGGTAGAGCGTGCCATTACCACCCGTGACAAGGGGAGGGTGTTCTACGAAGGTACCTACTGGCCCGCTAGAGTCTATAACGGCGGCGATACATCCCTGGCAGACTTTGCCCTGGATGTATCCAGTTGGGTAACGGTGATTGGTCGGCAAGGGCTAACGTTGCTGGTTGTACCAGCAATGTCTGCGGTCTGCGCTTAAGCGGCCAGTCGCCAGCCCTTAACCTGGGTGCATGGGCCACCAATAGATCATTAACCCAACAGTGAACGATTAACGACATCGCTCTGGCCAATTGGTCAGAGCGATTCTGCGTTTTTTCTGGGAAATATTCAGGAATACAAGCGAAACCAGTATGATGAGATTGGTTGAGCGCACCGACGATAGGCCCGGCAATGGAAAGTTTAGCCCAAGCCCTGATGTGGCTAGCCTACGAGACCGATTCCTCTCTTTCTCCCTCTGAGAGTCCTGAAGATACTGGCCTGTGGGTCTTCCCCCGCTGTCTGGCTCGGCCCCTGATAGGCGCTGGAGCGGTACTGGCAGGTGGCCTTACCTTGAGCCCCTTAGTGAGTTCTGCTGCCTGGGCGAATCAGCGCTGGGGCAGTATTGTCTATGTGAATACACCATCTGGCTACGCACTCAACAGCCGTTGGGGGCCAGGCACAAACTTTGGCATTCACACCCAAACTCGCCGTGGCTGCCCCTTAGAGCTTTCGGGGGCTAGCCGCAACGGCTGGCTACAGCTTACCAACGGCACCTGGGTGGCGGGTAATCTGGTCAGCAGTGCGCCCAGGGAGCGTGTCGCTTGTATCCCCTCCAATCAGCCCGATCCCAACGTTGTTACTGCCATTGTCAATACCCCGTCGAACTTTGCGCTGAACATTAGAACTGGCCCTGGCCCCAACTTTGTGCGGGTGGGGCAGTACGTCAACGGTACACGAGTGCCAATTACGGGTCGCTTTAGCGGCACTTGGACGGAACTCACCGATGGCCACTGGGTCGATGGGACGTTTCTCCAATTTGCGCCGGGCCAGGGGCCAACTCGTCCTCAGCCATTACCTACCCCGGTGCCAGACCCCAACGT
Source organism: uncultured bacterium (assembly GCA_964442885.1). Lineage (GTDB taxonomy): Bacteria > Cyanobacteriota > Cyanobacteriia > Phormidesmidales > Phormidesmidaceae > Nodosilinea. The sequence continues at coordinate 1,098 of CAYUBC010000247.1, forward strand.
GGCCGACTTGCAGCGCCGCCTACGGCAAATTGGCTTCCTGCCCGCCAACTTTGTCATTACAGGAATTTACGACGAAACGACCCAGGCGGCAGTGCGTGAGTTTCAGCGAGTAAATGGCCTGCCGCCCACTGGCATTGTCGATGCGGCTACCTGGCGAGCTTTATACAACGCCACTACTCCCCAACCGACTCCACCGCCGACCACCCCACCCCCAACTACACCACCGATTATTACCCCACCGCCAACCACGCCACCCCCCACCACACCGCCCCCCACGGGCAACGGGCAACAACGGCGAGTTTCTACTGGCGGAGAGGGAGCCTTAGTATTCCAACAGCCCGATCCGCAGTCCAATCTAATCGGCACCCTGGCGGATGGCACCATTGTCACCATCACCGGGCGGGTTGCAGGGAATTACACTGAGTTAGCCAGCGGCGGCTGGGTCTTTTCCATGTGGTTAGGGCCAATTTAGGCAAAAAGAAGATCCTTCATGGACACTCACTGCCTGCGTTTTCACCCAGGACAAGATCTGAAACAAAGCCTAAAGGCCTTCGCAGTCCAGAAGAATCTACAGGCCGGGGCCGTGCTCACGGGGATCGGTAGCCTCAGCCAGGTGGCCCTCCGGTTTGCCTCTCAGCCAGAGGCCACAGTTCTAAGCGGTGCCTTTGAGTTGATCAATCTGGCTGGCACCCTATCCGCCCACGGTCTGCACCTCCACGGAGCCGTTGCCGATCAGCAGGGGCAGGTGTATGGCGGGCATATCGCAGCGGGATGCATTGTGCGAACCACCGCAGAAATTGTAATCGCCGAGCTGCCTAACCTCTGCCTGAAGCGAGGGTTAGATCCACAAACGGGCTATCTGGAATTGATCGTAGAAACCTAGAACGCCGGTACAGAGCCCTGGTTCCTGGGTCAGGCTGTAGATCATGCCCTTAGACCCGGCAATAAAGCAACCGGGCTACCAGTGCAGCGTCAAACGTCAATATTAGGGGTCGCATAGGTTGGGTGAAACGCAGTGAAACCCAACAGCAGTAGGTTTTATTGGATTCCGCTAGGGCTTGCCCAATCTACACATGAAGGCTTGGCAGACCACTAGCCATAGGACAATCACCTAGGGCAATGACGACGAATCTGGATGGCTGTGGCCGCATTTAAGCCGTTCCGCTCAGGTCTAATCCACCACGCGCAGCCGTCCCTGGCTCAGTGCCTCGTAAACGCGATTGATCAAAGCAGCATCAGTGGCATTCAGGTCTCGTTTAGAAAACATAGCCATAATCATTTGTTGATCGCGGCGGGTTAGCCGTCGAGTCGCAAACATTTCCTCAATAGTTTTCTCAAGGGTAGACATGGTTACGCGCTCTGATTGGTTCAATCAATTATGGAGTTCCAGAGGACAAGGGATAGCCCTTAGCCGCAGCGGGGTCGGGCTTTACACCGTAGTCCTATCCTAGAGATGCCAACCTGGGCTGACATCAGCGAGATAACCCATTTCCTGCTGCTCACAGAGGAAACAGCGGAGTTTGGCTAGGTACTTCTACCAATACTGAAGCCCAACGGGTCAAAAATCAAGCTGGGGCAAACCTCTCAAGGGGAGAGATGATCCATGTCGGGTCTGAGCTTAAGGCGAACCAGGACAGCCGTGATATTGTCGTGGCCGTTTTTCTCGTTAGCTAGCTGAATGAGCTGGGCCAGGCCCTGGTCAAGGCTAACTTTAGAACTCAGCAAGGAAGCAATATGGCTGGCCGCATAGCGTTCGAGCAGATCGTTATCGCTCAGCCCATCAGAGCAGAGGATGAATACGGTGTCTTCTACAATGTCGTGGTAGCTAATACCAGGTCTGAGATTATCTTGATTGCGTGGCCCTAGGGCCTGGGTCAGTTGGTAAGCATCGGGACGGGCATAGGCAATGGCGGGTTCAACGCCCCGGTTAATCTCACGCTGCCCAACTTCATGGTCGGTAGTCAACTGCTTAAGGCCTAGCCGTTTGCTGTAGCTATACAGACGGCTATCACCAACGTGCACCACGGCCACCTGGAGATCTTGCACCAGCATTAGTACCAGGGTTGTCCCCATGCGGCCAATGCCAGAGGTGTCCTTGGCCTGGTTGGCCTCAAAAATCACCTGATTAGCCTGCACAACGCCCTGGCTCAGGCTTTGGCGAGTCGGTAGCTGGTCTCCCCAGTGTTGGGCAAAGTACTCCTGGAGGGTGGTAACCGCCAGTTGGCTGGCCACTTCTCCAGAGGCGTGGCCACCCATACCGTCGCACAAGATATACAGCCCCCGTGCCCGCAATTGAGAACCGTGGGGATCAGTGGCCTTAAATACTTCCGTTTGGGTAAAAAACCAATCTTCGTTATGGCTCCGCTGTTGTCCGACATGGCTCTGGCCAGCATCATCGATGGCTAGCAGTTTCATCGGCAGAACCATAGTCGGTAAGTCTAGGGCGTCGTTGCAGTCGTCTACCTCGGTGATATTAGATTGGGCCTCAGCTAATTGAATCAGTTCGTCATCGCTGAGGGGGGGATCTAGGGCTACTGGCTGGTTCACGGGTGATAGCGCCGGCTCAGGTAGAGTTTCCTCTGGAACAGGCTGGGGCGCAGCGGGCAGGAGGCGATATTGCTGGGCTAGATCCGCCAGGGCGGCTTGTAGGGTGGACACCGTTTCCAGGGTACCGTCGGCCACGGCCCCAATCAAATCCACCAAGCCATCTGAGAGCTTGGCAGACTCAACTAACAGGTGATGCTGCCAGCTTTGCCCCAGGGTTTGCAGCGTGGGGGCGGCCCCAGGAGCTTGCTCAACTTGGTCAAGCTGAGTCAGGCACAGAAGTTGATTAGGACTCAGGACTAACCGCTTGGGGTTGAGCAAGGTGACCTCAGCCTGCCAGGGGGTCAACGCTTGCCATAGGAGCGTCATTTCAAACAACCACTGGGTTTGCTGGAGCGGATCAACCGCCAGGGTAGGCCAAACGTCGGTCAACGAAGGCCAGTTACTGCGGTTCTCCAGAATCAACACGATACCTTGATCGGTCTGCAAGGCATCGTGAATTTCGGGCACGGTGGGGAAGTAGTCAGCTTGAAGGGCCAGGTAGGGCAATGCTTCTGAGGGGAGCTGCATAGTCTCAGCGCAGGTAGCCCAATCAAAGCCGGGTTGGTTGAGCCAGAGGGTTTGTAGCTCTTTCAGGGGTGAGTCAAGGGCGGGCTGGCAATCTAGCACCAACTGGCTAACGACGATGGCACCGAAGGCCGTCACCCCATGAACGGCGGCCCCAATACATTGATAACGAGCGTTGGGGTCTAAATAAGTGCCTGCTTGGTTGAGGGGTGTTCTCCCATCCTTAGAGCAACTCAAACTGTACCAGCGTTGTAAGGGCTGACCACACTGATCACAGACTGAGGCACTATCCGTGTTTTCGAACTTGCAGAAAGGACAAATTAGCATCCTCAAACGCCGATCCAAAGCTAAGCCAGTTTGCGTGTAAATTCAGTATGACATGGGCAGCAAAGACCAACCTTAGCCGCAGCAAGCCAATATTAGCGTACTCTCTACCTGAGCCGAGTGAGATTATCCCTTAGTCGGCTTGACCCACGGTTTAGCTCCCGTTGTCTCTCTAGCTTGAGGGCCGCGCTCCGCTAAGCGAATTAGCTGGTGCTGTTCAGCTTCCGTCAAATAGCGCCACTCCCCGGCGGCCAACGAGCCCAGTTCCAATGGGCCAATGGCCACCCTGACCAACCGTAATGTGGGATAGCCAACCGCCGCCGTCATGCGGCGTACCTGGCGGTTTTTGCCCTCCTGCAACGTCATCGTCAGCCAGGTAGTGGGAATGCTCTTGCGCTGGCGAATAGGCGGCACCCGGGGTAGCAAGGATAGCTCACCGGCCTGGGCGACGACCTGACAGGCGCGGGTGCGATAGCCCTGAATCTCCACACCCTGGCGCAGAAGGTCTAAGGCCGTGGCGGTTGGAATGCCCTCTACCTGCACCCAGTAGGTGCGAGGGTGGCCATAGCGAGGATCACTGAGGCGATGCTGTAACCAACCATGATCGGTCAGCAGCATGAGTCCTTCGCTATCGCGGTCAAGGCGGCCAACGGGATAAACCCCCAACACGGAAATAAACGCCTTCAGGGTTTGACGTGGCGCTTCCCCAGCGGGCTGGCTAAATTGGCTCAGTACATCGTAGGGCTTATTAAATAGTAAGTAGCGGTAACTCATAATGCGAGGAACTGCAACATTTCATTGCAGGGTTTGTGGAAATGTTGAGAAACCTAGGCAACCAGAACTGTCCCGATATGCTGAGACATACAGTTCGATGCAGGACAACACCATGAATACTGAAACCAAGTACCGCTTTTCTTGCACCCTAACCTTTGGCGACATTTATGGTCAAATCATTGCCTGGTTGGTAATTTTGTTCGTTAGTCTAGCAACGTCTCTGGCGCTAATGGGTGCTCGTCAGCCGATGTACGCACTGGCTACCGTTGGGTTGATTCTGGTGCTGTCACTGCCATTCCTGTTGTTTGCCTTTGTCACCACGTTACTCAACCACATTGAGTTTGAGCCGGTAGAAAGTCGCCAGAGCAACCCAGCCCAGGGGGGCATGGCCAGACCGCAACGACCCGCTGAAGTCGCCAGCTAGGCAGCGCCGGATCGACCCCAGGCAAGGAAAGCCTGTCTGGAAGAGTTACTCCGAGGGGGGCGGCTGATCGGGGCTAGGGAGTGGAGCGGTTTCTGGCGCTAGCGGTAGTGGAGCTGGCGACTGGCTTTGGGTTGCCATTTGCTGGATTTGATCCTTAAACTGCGCCGGAGCCATGGCCGTGGCCTGGGTAAAGAGGCTCTGAGCGGTTTCAGTATCGCCCTGCTCCTGGAGGACTAGCGCCTTAGCCACCACGGGGCGAAAATCTTCAGGGGCGGTGGCGATCACCTCGTCATAGAGCGTTAGCGCCTTGTCAGCGTCGTTAGTTTCGACGTAAACCTGAGCCAGCAGGAGCTTCACGGACACGGTATCGATTCTGGGGGCGGGGGCAC
>CAYUBC010000248.1:0-6102 GCA_964442885.1 uncultured bacterium
AGGAGGGGCAGGGGTGGGTTTGATTTTTGGGTGAGGGAGAATAGTCTGCCTTGCGGTGGGGCTCCTTTGCGCCTCACGGCAGATCTTTTACCGATGGCCGCAGAAAACCTTGAAACTTTGTTAAGTTATGAAAAGTAAGCTCTGGCGAAGGTTGCTGTCGGCCATGTTTTCGATAGCGCCCATTGCAACTCAAGGAAAATTATGGTGTCTTCGTTCCCTATTTCTGCTCTGTCTACCATGAGCCCTCTGGCCGTATCTGCTGGGTTACTCAACCTGCTGGGGGTGAAGGTTGCGATTGGCGGCCAAGAGCGGGTACCGGCTGATATCCCCCTCGTGTTGGTGAGCAACCACCGCAGTATTTTAGATGCGCCGCTGTTGATGCAGGCTACGGGTCGCCCGGTACGGTTTGCCTGTCATCACTACATGAGCCAGGTGCCTGGCCTGCGAGAGGTGGTTACGGCCCTGGGTTGTCTGCCGCTGGAGGCATCTGGGCGTGGCCAGACCAAGTTCTTTCGGCGGGCGCTGAAGGCACTGGGGGAGGGAGAGGCCGTGGGCATTTTCCCAGAGGGGGCGGCACCTATGGTGCATAGAACTCAGCCGGATAGTCTGAGTGCCTTTCATCGTGGCTTTGCTCAACTGGCGCTGCGTGCCCCGGTCGATGAGTTGGCTATTGTGCCGGTGGCCGTTGCCTCCTGTCAGGAAACCAGCAATGCCGTGGTGCCGCTGCGCTGGCTCAGCCGGTTTGACGACTCTGAACCGCTATTTCAACAACCTGGCTGGCACCCGGCAGTGATGTACCAGGACGTGAAGCTGCTGATTGGGCATCCAGTGCGGGTGGATGAGCGGCTGCGATCGCACCATCGAACAAATACCTCTGGCTCTCTGGTGGCCGACATTACCCAATGCTGCCGGGAAGAAATTGCCACTCTGCTCAAGCATGCCTATGGTTAAGCTGGCCTCTCTGCCAGGGATTTTCAAACCCCAGGTATAGGTTTTCTGCTAACCGCTGCTTAGTGGTGATGGCTCGGTTGCGATGGTTTTGTTGTGATGCTGTTTACGATTAGCCGTTCTGAATGCTAGATCCGTCCGCTACCTCCTTACGTCTGCTTACTCCCGTTGCCCTCGCCCCGGATAAACCGTTGTTCGTTTTTTTGCCGGGCATGGATGGCACCGGTGAACTGCTGATTACCCAGCTCACTAACCTGGAGCCCCACTTCGACATTCGCTGCCTTTCCATTCCTCGCAACGACCTGTCGTCCTGGAAAGACATGGCCGCCCAGGTAGTTCAACTGGTGCGACGGGCAGCGGGCGATCGCTGGGTCTATCTCTGTGGTGAGTCCTTTGGGGCTTGTCTGGCTCTGCATGTGGTGAGTCAGGCTCCCGATTTGGCCAACTACCTGATGTTGATTAATTCCGCCTCTTCGCTGCACCGCTTTCCCTGGACACACTGGCTCTCCCAGTTCACGCCTTGGGGTCTGTGGTCAATTGCCCAAACGGCCATTGCCGGAAATTTACCCTTGCTGGCTAATCCCAGCCGCATTCAAATGGCGGAATCTAAACAACTGATGCGGGCCATTAGTTCGGTGTCGCGAGCTAGCACGGCCTGGCGGTTCAACCTGCTCACCCAGTTCCGCCTGGAACCGCTAAATCTACATCGAGTCAACACCCCAACTGTGTTGGTTGCTTCCCTGGCTGACCTGCTGCTGCCCTCCCTGGAGGAAGCCCAACGACTAGCTCAACTCCTACCTGACGCGCGCATTTATCCCCTGCCCGATAGCGGCCACGCCAGCTTAATAGAAACGGAAGTTAGCCTGAGGGCCATTCTGGCTGAGGTTGGCTTCTTACCGTCGGAGGCTTTCTCCCCAGCATTAACCTCAGCGGCTCCACGGTCTGAGCCTAGCCAATTGTTGCGGTGTTGAATCGGTCTAGAATAGTAGCCAGGTTTGCCCTGTTAAATTTTGACCTGTTAAATGCCATGCAGTGCCATGACAATTACTCTTGCTAAGTGGACGCTAGCAGACTACCACCAGATGATTGAAGCAGGGATTTTAGATGATCGTCAGGTGGAGTTGTTGAGAGGAGAAATTATTGAAATGGCCCCGGAAGGAGAACCTCATGCCTATTGCAGTGATGAGGCGGGGGAATATTTGGCAAGGTTGTTAGGAGATCGCGCTAAGGTTCGTCACGCTAAGCCTATTACGCTACCCAATGCGTCGGAACCAGAGCCAGATTTGGCTATCGTCCAGCGGCTGGGGCGTGAGTATAGATCGCATCATCCCTATCCAGAAAACATCTTTTGGGTAATTGAGTACTCAAACTCTAGCCTGGCCAAAGATCTCGATCTTAAATTTGCTGTCTATGCAGAAGTTGGTATTCGTGAATATTGGGTAGTGAATTTACAGGCGCTACAGTTGATAGTATTTCGCAACCCTCAAAACGGTCAGTACACTTCACAACACATAGTTACCAGTGGCACCATTCAAACCGTGGCATTTCCTGATGTGAATGTGTCAGTGGATGCAATTTTGAACGGCTAGAGCACTGACCTGCTTAAGTAGGTAGACACCAATAAACCCTTCTGTAGAGTGCTGTTAAGCCTAGGGCACTGGTCTGCTAGCCGGTGATGGGGTAGGGGAGTGGCAGAGCATTACGTGGTTGGTCATTAGTGCCATTGGGTTGCTGGGCCCAGGCAGGGGAGTTTAGCCCAGTCCCCAAACTGCCTGCCACAAGCCCAACCATCAACGCCGATCACATCAAATCTGACAACAGCCACAGACGCATTTCACTTCCTCACACACACGCAATAGCTTTATTAGCAATCTTTCTTAATTGCAGTGAAAAGCAGTGTAAGGAACTTGGGAAACCCGCGTCTACTCAAATCCGGCCTTTGATCCGAATCCGGACAAACTTTTTGATTTATTTGTGGCCAAGCGCCAAAATCTGAACCGCACTGAGCCCAAAGTCAGGCATGACGGTTGAAGCCATGAGCGCATTTCCCCGACACGGGGGGCTTCGCACGGCCCATTTATACTAAATCCCGCTTATCTACCCCCGATTCCCCAGCGGTGCATTGCGGCTCGTTACAGTAATCAGGGCGTTGCCGGACGGCGGTATAGCCGCGAATGCACCCTACGGTTTGCCGTTTGGGAATCGGGGTTGTGGGACTCGGATTTGGTATTACCCCCAGGCAAACTACGACCTGCTGCATCTGCGGGTCAATAATCCACTATGCGGCCAGGCTCCCGGCGGCCTACTTCTGGAACTGATTCAGCTCCACTAGAGCACAGAGGGATCGATCCCTACCTCCCGCAGTTTGGCGGCCAGACGCTCGGCCCGCTGCTTCTCTTGCTCTGCTTGTTGTTCGGCCTGCTCGGCCTGCTGTTGAGCTTGTTCCGCTTGTTGTTGGGCCTGCTCGGCCTGCTGTTGAGCTTGTTCCGCCCGCTGTTGGGCCTGCTCCGCCTGCTGTTGGGCTTGCTCCGCCTGCTGCTGGGCCGCTTCTTCAGGTAGTAGCACCAGATCGCCCTGGGGCGTATAAAACCTCAGCCAGGCACAGCTGCTGTTGATCGGTTCTCGATCGATCACGCCTTCCCAGGTGCCCAGCCAGAGTTGTAAGGTTTCGCACCACAGCCAACCGCGATCGTTGGCGGTCAGGGGTTGGTAGCCGTGGGCCAGATCCAGCCGCCACCCGGCCAGAGCCGTGGGATCAAATGGATCGAAGACAAAATAGTCGGGTGTCCGAAAGGTTTGCTCGTAGAGGTCTTTCTTGACCCCGCGATCAACCGCCGCCGTGCTGGGAGACAGCAGTTCAATAATGACATCGGGATAGCGCCCCGATTCTTCCCAAACCACCCAACCTTTTCGCTCTCGGTCGGGCTCAACTCCCAAAACCGCCAAAAAATCTGGGCCTCTAAAGTCCCGATTCATAACCTGTTGGCTGCTGTAATAGACGAACATGTTGCCGCCGACAAAGCTATCTGGTCGAGCGAGCAGGGCTTGCTGTGCAGACCGAATCAGCACATTCATCGCAATCCGATGACGATTACTTTCCAACGGTTCTCCATCGTCAAAAATTAAGTCGGTTGGCGGGGTGGGGTGTTCCCAATCTAGAGGGGGCGCAGGCTGGGAAGATAAGGCCATCTCTTGAACCATGACGGGTGCCTCTGCCAAATGTTTTTCTATTGTATCGAGTCATGCTCAAGAGCTGAAGTTGGTGGTTTTTGACCCATTGCATAGCGGCTCACGCTTTGCCATTAGCGTTGTCCAAAGGCCAAAATCTGAGCGGCCGTGGGGGTAAACTCAGGCATTACAGTTGAGAGTATTGAGGCATCTCCCTGATACAGGGTGTCTTCATACTGCCCATTCACCCACAGGCAAACCGTTATCTGTCGCATCTCTGGGTCAATAATCCAGTATTCGGCAATGCCCCGGGCGGCGTACTCTGTGCGTTTGAAGCGGTAGTCGCGGTCCCGGTTCTCTTGTCCAGGAGAAACGACTTCAATGACTAAGACAGGGGGCGGCATCTCCTGAGTAATCATATTGTGACGTTGCCCTGCTAAAGCCGCATGCCCCTCTTCGCTGAGTACGACCAAATCGGGCAAACGCACCTTTGCCCGCCTGCCGCTCACAGCAATTTCTAAATCCTTCAGGTTAATCAGTATGATCGGCACGTACTTGGCCAACTCCCACATCAGCAGCTTGGCAAGCTGACAGTTCTCCGGCGATTCGGTCGGCATCTCTACTAATTCTCCATCCACCAACTCGTAGCGGGTGTCGGTGCCATCGTCATAGCTCAAATACTCCTCCATTGTCATAAGTTTGGAGGATGTGCCAGCCGTTTGTACCATCGTTACCAGCCTCTGCGATCGCCCTGCCGAGTATAGTCATGCTTCGATCCTAGCCCATTCCTTCCTGGACAGAGCTAGGGGTGGGTTTGCTTAGGAAGGAGCGCCTTTCTGGCCCATTGCGCACTGCTTAGGCGTGATGCCAAATTTGCGCTTAAAGAGGGCCGCAAAATGTCCTTGGTTGCTGTAGCCACAGCGATGCACCACCTCTGCAGAAGTCAAGGCATGGATGAGTTGGGTCAGGGAGCCAGGGTATGGTCTTCCAGGGCTTGCCGCAACTGCCCCTGATGCTGTTCCAGGCAGGCTCTGGCTGTGTCTGCATCCATCTGGCCCAGATGCATCATCAGCGCTAGCTTGACCTGCTGGCCGCTGTGGTCGAGCAGGTCAGCGGCAGCGGCCCGATCCAGGTCAGTCAGGGCGCAAAGAATACGGAGGGCGCGATCGCGCAGTTTACGGTTAGTCACCGCCACATCAACCATGCGGTTGCCGTAGACCTTGCCCAAGCGCACCATCACCCCTGTGGAGAGAATATTCAGCGCCATTTTGGTTACGGTGCCCGCCTTGAGGCGGGTAGATCCGGCCAATAACTCTGGCCCCACCAGCAGGCGAATGTCGATATCGGCCTCGCTAGGTACCTGGTCGGCAGGAACACAGGCCATGAAGATTGTCGTGGCTCCCCGCTGGCGGGCCGCGTGGATGGCCCCTTGGACGTAGGGGGTGGTGCCCCCGGCGGTAATGCCGACCACCACATCGAGCGAGGTCACCTGGCGCTCAGCGATCGCCGCTGCACCATCCTCAAAACTATCCTCCAAGCCCTCAGAACTGCGTACCAGGGCCGAGGCTCCGCCCGCAATAATGCCCTGAACTAGCTCAGGCGGGGTGCAAAAGGTGGGGGGACACTCCGCCGCATCGAGTACCCCCAGGCGGCCACTGGTGCCCGCCCCCACGTAGTAGAGCTTGCCCCCCTGGCGCAGGGCATGGGCAGTGGTTTCCATGGCCAGGGCCAGGGGCTCACGGGCCGCCGCGATCGCCGCCAGGGTATGCTGATCCTCCTGGTTAAACAGGTCTACCAGTTGCAGCGGGCTAAGCTGGTCGAGCTGGGCACTGCGGGGGTTAGCCTGCTCGGTCAAAAGATGCCCCCGATTACTGGGGTCTGAGTTAGGGGTAGACAACACAGCCATAGCCAATGACTCGCTAGCGAATGATTCGAATGGTGAGAGGATAACGAAACGGCTTGGCCTCGGAAGCTCGCACCGCTGCC
>CAYUBC010000249.1:0-6083 GCA_964442885.1 uncultured bacterium
TCCCTGTGGCCACATTGCCGGACTCTATGCCCAGGGAGATCGGGCGGTTGGTGTCCACCAGGCCCCCGCCAACCAGCCTATCGAGGGGCTGCTGGATTTAGCCATTGACCTGTCTCCCCAAGCGCAAACCCGGCTGAATCCCGATCCTGAATTAGCTGCTATCAATTGCCTGCGCGCCTTTCCGGGGCGGGGCATTCGGGTTTGGGGAGCCCGCACCCTCAACCAGGATGCCACCTGGCGCTACATCAACGGGCGACGTTTGGTGATTACCCTGGGCCGCTGGCTAGAACGCAACCTGGCCGATGCCGCCTTTGAACCCAACGATTTTCGCCTCTGGGTGCGGTTAGAGCGAGAAATTTCTACTTACCTGGAGGGACTGTTTAACCTGGGAGCGCTTCAGGGCAACACCCCCCAGGACGCTTTTTATGTGAAATGCGATGGCGAAACCAACCCACCCGCTGTGCGCGACAGCGGCTCGGTGATTACCGAAATTGGCCTTATCCCCGCCCTGCCTGGGGAAGTGGTGGTGCTTCGCGTTGTGCACGGCACTGCCGGGGTCACGCTAGCCGCCAGCGGTTAAACGGGCTGATTTCGCCGATAAATGTTTGCCCTTGCGGGATTTTGTTTAATTTCCTACCCTTCTCCCTTTACGAGGTAACGCCATGCCCGATGTCAAAGCCCCCCATAACCCTGATCCCTATTCTGGCTACCGCTTCTTTGTGGAGTGGAAGGGCATTATCCACGCCGGTTTTCGCGAATGTACCGGTCTCACCTCCAGCCAAAATGCCCAGGAATACCGGGAGGGTACGGATCCGCCTACCATGCGCAAAATTCCGGGCCTGACCAGCTATGGCAACGTCACCCTCAGGCGTGGCATCACCAATAACGACGAACTCTGGCAGTGGCGCAGGGCGATCATGGAAGGCAGCATGGAGCGCCGCGATGTGTCCATCGTGCTGCTGGACTCGGTAGGGCAGGAAAAGATTCGCTGGAACCTGGTGCACTGCTGGCCAACAAGCTGGACAGCCCCCGACTTCAACGCCACCACGGATGACATTGCGGTTGAGTCGGTGGAGCTGGTGCATGAGGGGATTATTGTCGATGCGTGGAAGTAGAGAGGTTTTTTGCTATGACGTTGCAGACTGAGTTTCCCTTTGTGCTGCCCCAGGGGCTGGTGGATGGCGAGGGGAATTTGCACCGAGAGGGCACCATGCGGCTGTCCACCGCCTACGACGAAATCATGCCCCTGCGCGATCCACGGGTGCAGGCCAATCCGGGGTATCTGGTGATTATTCTGCTCGCACGAGTGATTACCCGGCTGGGAACCCTAGAAAATCTCAGCCCCAAGCTGATTGAGGGGCTATTTTCGGCTGATTTAGTCTATTTGCAGGATCTTTACCAGCGCATTAACCAGCAGGGCCACAGCCGTTTGCGGGTGGCCTGCCCCCACTGCCAGGGCGAGTTTGAGGTGGAGCCCGTTGCCGTGGGGGAGTAGTGGGCTACCCGGCTGAGCGCCTGCGCGAAGAAATCGCCTACATCGCCTACCACTTTCACTGGCCCCACGACCAGGTTATGGGCATGGAACACCGAGAGCGCCAGCAGTGGGTAGCCGAAATTGCCCGCATCAACCAACAGAGGAACCAACCGTGAGACAGTTACCGATCAATTCAGCCGTTGCCGCCGGAGCCAGTAGTTTAGGGCTGCGGTTGGATCCTCTCCTGGCCTACAACTTTGTGGTGGAAATCGACGGTCTGCTGACTGGGGGTTTTACCAGCGTATCGGGGCTAGACAGCCAGGTCGAACTGGAAAGCTATCGCGAAGGCGGCATGAACGACTACGTGCATCAGTTTCCTAAGGGCACAGGCTACTCAAACCTGGTGCTGGCCCACGGGCTGACGGCTACGGATTTCCTCTGGAGTTGGTATCGCGATGTCACCCAGGGCAAGGTCAAACGCCGTAACTGCACCGTCATGATGCTGAACGCTCAGCGGCTGCCGACCCTGTGGTGGACGATCAAACAGGCCTACCCGGTCAAGTGGTCTGGCCCCAGCCTCAAGGCCGATCAAGATGCCGTTGCCTTTGAGCAGTTGGAGCTAGTCCACCAGGGCATCGACAAACCCCGCCTGGGCCGTGCGTTGGCCGGAGCCCAGGCCGCGGCGGGGGCGGTGTCTGCTGGGCTTAGCCAGGCTATTCCCAATTCTCGACAGGTGGTGAGCGGTGCCTGGTCACCGGCCCGCGATGTCATTCCCCGTTCCTAGTGTTTGGTGTTGCCCCGTTGGGAGGATTGACCCGTGCCGACTGAGTTTCTGCCATCTACCCCTAGTGACTGGTCTGCTGCCCTTGATCCGGTGCTGGTGCAGCGCTTGCAGCGTCCTGCTGTGCAGCCGGGGATGGTTGACGGTGGCCTGGCCAGGGGCATCGTGGAGCGATCGCGCCAATTCCAAACCCGTTTGCCGTTGATGGCCCTGGCCACTCGTCATCAACCCAAAACCGGGCATTGGAATGCCCAGTTGCCGATTGTCTACGCCGCTGAGCGCCCAGTTCCCCCGCTGCCAGAAACTACCCAGAGTCAGCCCCAAAGGGCGGAGCCTGCGCCTGCTTCGCCACCGCTGGTAGTGCAGGCTAAGTTCGCCCCGGCCACCGCCGCACCCTCGACCCAGTCTCCTCATTCCTCTACGCCTAACGCCCCTGTTCCCATCGCCACCCCGATCCCTCCCAGTTCTGGCGGCCTAGCGATCGCGCCTACCCCGGCTCAACCTGTTTTCTTGCCCTTTGTAGAGGCTGGTCTTGCAGAGCCGTCCGAGCCGCCTGACTCGGCTGACTCTAATCTCTCGACAGTTGCCCCTCCCCCCTCAACAGGCCGCGCTGTCACCCAGGCGGCGGCGGTGGTGGCGGCTTTTGCCGAGGCTCAGACACCGCTGTTGCCAGATCTCCCCTGGCCGCTCCAGTCTGCCGATTCGCCATCATCCCTCGAAGCCGCACCGATTACTCCATCCCCTGCGCCTCACTGGTCTGGCCATAATTTGGCTGATCCCCTTTCCTTACCAACCCAAACCAGCCCTGTAGTTCGCCTTCGCCCGGCAACATCTTGGCAAGACTCTACGCCTACCGCGCCCTCCTGGGACTCGGCTGCCTCGCTCTCGCTGCCCTCGCCGCTGCCTACAGTTAGCGCCATGCCAACCCCAGTTCGACCGGCCCCAAACCAACCAGACCAGGCGTTGCTTAGCTCTCGACCGGCACCACCGGGCAACCCATTAAGGAGGTCTCAGCCCATCGTTGTGGCAACCGCGCCCCCCTTACCGCTGGCGCAGGGGGAATTGTCCTATGCCCGGCCAGAGAGCCAGGCTGAAGCCGTGGCGCCGCTGTCACCATTGTCCCTAATCCCACCCCTCTCAGCTCAGAACCAGGCCATGCCGCTGATTTCAGCCCCCCCGGCAGTGAGTCGTGCCCTCCCCCTGCCGTCTACCCCCTCCCCATCGGCCCCGCCCCCTGAGACCCGAGGTACTTCGGGATTACCCAGCCAAGCAACTTTGTCCCAGGCCAGGGAGAATACACCAGAACCGCCGCCAGAGGCATCGAGCGATCGCCTCGATCTGGAAGCCCTGACTAACCAGGTGGAGCGCAAGCTCATGCGACGACTCATCATTGAACGCGAACGACGAGGACAGCGACTATGGCCCTAGAAAAGCTGAAAATCGCCATTGAGACGAAATTTCCCAATTTTGAGCCCCCGGTTGAGGTGCTTTTTAATCCCAGCCAGCTCACCATCAGCCGCACCGGCTGGTCTACCTCCAAAGGCACAATGGCCCCCCAAGACCGCCCCTCCAGTCTGTCGGTGAAGCTGTTTTTCGATACCACCCTGATTTCATTCAAATCCCCCAAAGACCGGGATGTGCGCTACTTTACCCGGCGCATTTATAACCTCACCCGCCCCCAGGGCGACCTGGGCCGTCCGCCCATGTGCCGGTTGCTGTGGGGCCGGGGCGACATGGTGCTGCTCCAGGGCATCCTGGTCTCCGTCACCAAAACCCTCACCTACTTCTTAGAAGACGGCACCCCCGTGCGCGCCACCCTCGACTGCAAGTTTGAAGAATGGCAACCCGCCGACCAAAAAGCCAAAGCCCGCAACCGCATCGACGACCCCATTCGCATCGTGCGCCGGGGCGAAACCCTGAGCAGCATCGCCGCCGAAGAATACAGCGACCCCGCCCAGTGGCGACTGATCGCCGAAGCCAACGGCTTAGACAACCCCCGCCAACTACGACCTGGGCAGGTGATTAATGTGCCTCCCCTATCGACGGACTTTAGTCGATGAAGAAGGAAGAACAAAGAACGAAGAACAAAAAATGAAAGTTCAAAATTCAAAATTCAAAATCCCCCATGCCTTCCTTTAACAGCGCGAAACTCCTCTCTCCTACACTGGAAATTTATTGCCAGAGACGACCATTGACTAACCTGGCGATGGAAGATTTGCTGGCGGTAACGGTATCAGAAGATTTGGACGCTCCTGGTATGTTTGCCTTGCAATTGAAGAACTGGGATATGGTGAATGGTCAGTTTTCCTGGGTAGATGAAGACATGTTTTCCATTGGGACAGAAATTGAGGTGAGGCTGGGCTACCGAGGGCAAGTAACACCGCTAATAACCGGCGAAGTTACCGGTCTGGAACCTGAATTTTCCCGCGATTTAAAGCCGACCCTAACAGTGCGAGGTTACGATCTGGGCTATCGCCTGGCTCAGGGGCAAAAAACTCGTTCCTTTACGGCGATGAAAGATAGCGACATTGCCCGACAAATTGCCCAGGATCACAACCTCAGCGCCATGGTGGATGACACCGTGGATGAAAAAAAAGAAACGTTGGACTATGTGCTGCAAAGTAACCAGAGTGATCTGGCGTTTTTGCAAACCCGTGCCCGGCGCATTGGCTATGAAGTATTTGTAACCGAAAAAACGCTGCATTTTCGAGCCCCAAAGCACGAAGCCGAAAAAGTATTAACCCTGAATTGGGAGCGAGATTTGCTGGAGTTTCACCCTCGCCTCAGCATTTTAGGACAGTCCTCTGAAGTCAATATGCGGGCCTGGAATGTCGCGGATCAAAAGCCGCAGCTCTCGACAGCACCAGTATCTCAGGTCAACCCAATGAGTGGGCAATGGATTAGTCAGGTGGGAGGTTCGCTGCTCAAGACCCCTGCTGTGACCCAAATTACTACTCCCGTGCGACAGGTGACTGAGGCAGATGCCATTGTCAAAGGGCAGATGAACGCGATCTCCCTCAACTACATCACGGGCGATGGGCTGTGCTTCGGCAATCCTCAAATACGGGCCGGAAAAGTGGTGGAATTTACCGGTTTGGGTCGCCGCTTCAGCGGCCTCTATTATATCGTTTCTACCGAGCACACCTTTTCAGTGCAGGATGGCTACTCAACCGCCTTTACCTTTAGGAGAAATGCCGAATGTTTGGGATGAACTTATTGGTGCCTAGTGAAACTCCACCCCGATTTTATGGGGTCACTATTGGGGTTGTCGTCAACAATACCGACCCGGATAACTTAGGCCGGGTTAGGGTGAAATTTCCCTGGCTATCTGGCAGAGATGACAGCTACTGGGCCAGGGTGCTAACGCCAATGGCCGGTAGTAATCGGGGGCTGTACTGTCTACCAGAGGTAGATGATGAAGTGCTGGTGGCCTTTGAGCAGGGCCAGGCCGAACTGCCCTACGTTTTGGGTGGGCTCTGGAGTAAGGGAAATCCACCTCCAAGTAACAATCAAGACAATAAAAATAATCAGCGGCTGTTCAAATCTCGCAGTGGATTAGTAGTGTGCTTTGACGACAAAGAAGGGGCGGAAAAAATCACCATTCAAGACAAGGACGGCAAAAATACCATTGTCGTCAATGCCGCCCAGAATGAGATTTCAATTACTAGCGAAAGAGACCTGGTTCTCACTGCTAAGGGCAACATCAGCCTCAAAAGCGAAAAAGGCGATATTACTCTAGAAGCCCAAACTATTACTACCAAAGCTCAAAAAAACTACCAGCTAGAGGCCCAGCAAAATGTTGCCATTACGGCTGGGGAAGATGGTGAG
>CAYUBC010000250.1:0-6069 GCA_964442885.1 uncultured bacterium
GGGTATTACCCCAGTATCGCCCGCTAGCTATGAGGTTGGCGCTGGCCTGTTCAACCCCGACAGCTTTGTCGGCAGTGGCCCCTACAAGCTAGCCAGCTTTGCTAGCGACGCCATTAAGCTGGATGTTAACGAGAATTACTGGGGTGAGGTTCCGGCTAACCAGGGCATTGACATTCAGATTTTTACCAGTCCAGCTAACCTTTACAACACGTTTAGGACGGGCAGTCTGGATGTCGCCTACCAAACCCTAGATCCAGAGCAAATTGCCAGCCTGGAGAAAGAAGCCCAGACTGGCGGTTGGCAGGTGATTGAAGCGGGCACGAATGTAATCAACTATATGTCGCTAAATCAGCGCATTGAGCCTTTGAATGATGTCAGGGTACGGCAGGCCATTGCCGCGATGGTAGACCGCCCCCTGCTGAATGAACGAGTGTTTCAGGGGCAGGCAGAGCCTTTGTATAGCCTGATTCCACCCAGCTTTGACGTGGCTAAACCGGTGTTTAAAGACGCCTTTGGGGATGGTAATTTTGATCAGGCTAAGACCTTACTCACTGAGGCGGGCTTTTCGGAAGCTAATCCTCTTACCATAGAAATTTGGTATCCCTCGGCTTCTACGACCCGCAGTATTGTTGCCAATACGTTGAAGGAATCCATCGAAACAGCGCTGCCGGGGTTGGTTACGGTGAGCATCCAAAACACAGAGGGGGCAACCCTTTGGCAGAACGTGGGTAAGGGAATTTATCCCATCATTCTGTCGAACTGGTATCCGGATTACTACGACCCTGATACCTTTCTTCAGCCGTTTTTGGGATGCAACCAGGGCAATGCTACGCAGGGCTGTGAGGAAGGGCCTTCCCAGGCGAATGGTTCATTTTTCTATAGCTCTAAAGCTAATGAGCTGATTGCTAAACAGCGGGCTGAGCAGGAGATGGCTACCCGGCAACCAGCCATCGCCGAATTGCAGACCATGATGGCAACGGAGGTACCCTACGTCCCCCTCTGGCAAAACAAAGATTACGTATTTGCCCAGGATGGCCTTAGCAATGTAGCGATTGAGCCGACCCAGCAGTTTCTACTCTGGAAAATCACCAAGTCCTAGTTCCCAGGCTTGGGCACCGCCTCAAGACAACTCCCTTACAGTAGAGTGAGGCAAGGGAGTGAATGGAAACGTTCGGTTGGCTGGGGCATGGTTTCTGGATATGTGCTGATACTGGCGATGCTAATGCTGGGGGGAGTCATTGCCACCCTGGGCGATCGCATTGGTATGCGCGTCGGCAAGGCCCGCCTCAGCTTGTTCAACCTGCGCCCCCGACAAACCGCCACCCTGGTGAGTATTGCTACGGGGAGTGTGATTTCGGCCTCAACCCTGGCCATCTTGTTTGGGGTCAGCAGCCAGCTTCGCACCGGCGTATTTGAGCTGAGCCGCATCCAGGAAGACTTAGCCAATGCCGAGGCTCAGTTGGCCGATGCTCTGACTGAGCAGGAGGACGTCAAAGTTGACCTGGAGGCTGCCGCTACCGAACGTCAGCGGGCTCTGACGCGGCTACGAGAGATCAATCAATCCCTCGACCGGGCCGTAGACCAGCAGGAGAAAACCCAGGCACAACTCCAGCGCACCCGCGATCAGCTTGATGCCGTGTCCCAACAGGCCCAGACCCTCCGCCAATCTACCGAGTCCCTGCGAACGGAGCGCGATCAATTAATTCAGCAGCAGGCGACGATTCGTGAGCAAATTGCCAATCGGGATCGAGCCATTGAAACCCTCGACCAAACCATTGCCGCTCGCGACCAGGATATTGCTGAGCGAGAGCAGCGATTGGCTGATCTCCAGGCCCAGCAGAGCTTATTAGAGCAACAAGTAGCCGATTTACAAAACCAGTATGAGGGCTTGTTTCGGGGCAACATTGCGCTCAGCCGTAATCAGGAACTGCTATCGGGGGTGGTGAAGGCCAACAATCGCGAGAATGCAACGAGTATTATCAACCAATTGCTCTTTGAGGCCAATCGACGGGCCATTCAGGCCATCGTACCGGGCACCCCTCCTGACCAGCAAGTCATCTTAATTGGTAACCGCGAAGTCGAGAACTTAATCGAGCGCCTCAGCACTGGTGAGGAATATGTCATCCGCCTGTTGTCGGCAGCTAACTATGTCATCGGAGAACCCTGCGTAGCCAGCGGGGAAGACCCCTGTATTCAAATTTTTATTGACGCTACGGCTAACCAGCAGGTCTATCAACAGGGTGAACGGCTGGCAACGGTATCGCTCGATGCCCTACCGTTGACCGACCGTGACCTGGTAGAACGGCTCAACCTGTTATTCGTTGCTACTCAATTTCGGGCCCGCCAGGATGGCGTAGTCGATGACAATCTGCAGGTGGCCGACAACCGCACTGAAACCTTGCTCCGCTTTTTAACGGCCATCAAGCAAGAGGGCCAAACGGTGGATCTTCAGGCCATAGCAGCCGACGATATCTATAATGCAGGGCCACTGCAGGTTGATATCGTAGCCTCTCGCGATGGCCGCGTTTTGTTTAGCACTGACGACTTTACTTCGCCTGACACTGGCGGAGACGCTTCGGGTTTAGCACCCTAGCCAAAAAATATTTTTTGGCTAGGGAAAATACTCAGGATTTATCTCTAGCGGCGAATATTTAATAATGTCTAAAAAAATTTGCAATTGGTAACTAATTAACCCGTCTTGGTTACCTTGGGGATCACCTGTGCGTAGAATTAACCTACAAATTCTGTTGGGCAGCGCTGCGTTGCAGATCTGCTTAGGCAGGATTTGATGGGGAGAATCACCACAATCGCGGTGATTCTATAACTCGCCCCGATCTCCATAGCACTGCCGCTGGCCATGCTATGGGGAGAGGTTGAGCACCTTGTTCAACTCAAAGGTCTGTGTTTCAGGCCAAGCCAGCGTCTATCGATAGGGACATTTAACCTAAACCTTTTTATGCTCACTCAGTTTGGCAGTTGCCGTTAAAGGGCTGTTTATTAACTAGCCTATGGGTGAGGCATTGACGGTATAAAATTCTGGAGCGATCCCATGAAATTTGAAGATATTTATCAGTTTTTCGAGGATCCACCCCCGATCTATCTCAACAAAGAGCTGGCCGTTTGCTATGTGCTGGCCGTGTTGTTGCAGCAGGATTCCTACGGTACTGAACTCATTCAGCGGCTAACGGAGCAGTTTGCCCACTACCGCTTATCGGATACTGTGCTCTACGGCGCGCTCAAGTTTCTAGAAGACGAAAAAGCCATTGATGGCTACTGGAAAAAGGTGGAAGGTCGGGGTCGGCCCCGACGCATGTATCGTCTCAACCCTGACTGGCGGCTTCAGGCGGAGGAACTGGCTGAATTTTGGAAAACCTACATGGGAAACTCCATCCAGCCCGCCTACACTGAGAGCCCTGCCCTCTCCATGCCTCGCTTTTAGCCAGGCTATGGCCAGAGCCCCTAGCTGAATGACCCAACATTCCCTACGCTAGAAAAGTACCTCTAGTGTAGGTCGGCTCTGTGGCTGAAACTGTTACCTATTCCACCCTATTTTTGACATTGTTGTTGATGGTAGGGCTGTTCTTCTTTATCCGAGCGTCTACGAAGGATCGCACCGAAACCTTAATCTTGCAGCCTGAAACTCCGGCAAGCACGGCTCTCGAAGCTTTAACAGCTTACTTTGAAGGACGCGCCTACCGGGTTCAGAGCATAGATGCGGAGCAGGCAACAGTCATTTTTAATGGCCAGGTACGGCCTAGTTTATTTTTGGCTGGCTTCTTAACGTCTCTAGCGGCTGTCGGTGTTTTTTGCCTGGCTTTGGTGTTGGCCAGTTTATTCCCACGCCTGGGGTTTACGTTTCTGGGCCTAACCCTCCTAGCGCCTGCGGCTGGCTGGTTCTACTGGCAGCGAGCAGGGCGAGAAGAACAGGTCAAGCTACAGGTGCGACCAGGGATCTCAGTCGCACCTGCTATCTCCGATTCAACCTCGATTTCTGGCCCAGAGAACCTGGTAGTTACGGCTCATCGTGATGAACTGATTGCCCTCCAACAGGCCTGGGGCGACGGTTTGAAGATGGCTGGCTCAGGGGAGCCAGGTTCCTAAACGCTCTACCCTGCTGCTTTGTCTAGTTTTTCTTGGCTGGTGCGGCTGCCAACGACGTTGTTAATGGCCATAGACACGACGGACAGGATGCTTCGCGCCTTAAGATAGGCCTTGGAAGAATGAAGACCTGCATCCGTGGTAGGCGTCTATGACTCAGGATAGCTCTACTGAAATTCGTCGGGTTGGTGTCATTGGCGGTGGTCAGCTAGCCTGGATGATGGCACCAGCGGCACAATCTTTGGGGTTAGCGTTAGCCATCCAGACTCCCTCTGCCAGTGATCCGGCGGTGGCCATTGCCCAGGCCACTGTGCTAGCCAACAGTGCTGATGTTGCGGCTACCCGCACATTGGCCGCTCAGTGTGATGTCATTACCTTTGAGAACGAGTTTATTGATTGCCAGAGGCTTCAAGCTCTAGCTGAGGAAGGTACCCGGTTTCGTCCCGATCTGGAAGTGCTGGCGCTGGTGTTGGATAAGCTGGATCAGCGTCGCTTTTTTACCCACATTGGCCTGCCTAACCCCGCCTACACAACATTCGACGGCCATGAAACTCCTGACGCCGTGGCACAGAAAGCCCAAATGCTTGGCTTTCCGCTGGTTATGAAGACCCGTCGCCTGGGGTATGACGGCTATGGAACCAGTATTGTTAATGATTTGTCTGGCCTTGAGGCCACTTGGGCCAGATGGCAGCGGGTTCCAGTAATCCTGGAAGAATTTATCCCCTTTAAGCAGGAGCTAGCCATTATGGTGGCTCGTTCGGCAGCGGGAGAGGTGGCGGTATATCCCACCGTAGAAACCCAGCAAGTGGGGCAGATTTGTCGGCGGGTGTTTGCTCCGGCCCAGGTTACGGCTGAGGTGGCGACCTGTATGGCGGCGATCGCCCGCACCCTGGTGGAATCGCTACAGCTAATCGGCATTATCGGCATTGAGTGTTTTCTGACCCAGGATGATCGGGTGCTGATTAACGAAATTGCCCCTCGCACCCACAACTCTGGCCATTACACCCTGGATGCCTGCCAGACCTCTCAGTTTGAACAGCAGTTACGGGCGGTGAGCGATTTGCCCCTTGGAGCTACCGATCTTCTCTGCCCGCAGGCCGTGATGGTTAACCTGCTGGGGCTGAATATCTCCGCAAGTGACCACCACCAGCGGCTTCAAGCCCTTAAGCAACGGCCTCAAGCCACCGTGTATTGGTACAACAAAGCCATTCGCCCTGGGCGCAAACTGGGGCATATTACCCAATGCTTGGAGGCCAAGGAGAATCCCCTAGCCGTAGCCCAGGCGATTGAAGCTATTTGGTATGGGCCAGAAGCCATGATTGATGATACGGGTTCGGATCCATCATCCACAGCTTGATTGGTTCTGTTTTAATCCTGGGTTCTACCATGCCTTACACCCTTGACCAACTCAACCAAATGACCGAGGCCGAATTTTTGCAAGCCATTGGCCCAGCCTTTGAGGAAACGCCCAGTATTGCCGCTCAAGTTTGGCCGCAGCGCCCCTTTGCCACGATAGCTGACCTGCATCACCGCATGGTGGCCACTGTGGGGGGCATGGCTGAGGAAGAGCAACTCAGGCTGATTAAGGCCCATCCCGACCTGGGTAGCCGGGTGGCGATGGCTGAAGCCTCCGTGGCTGAACAAAGCCAGGCAGGATTAACTACCCTCACCGCCGAAGAATACAGCCGCTTCCAGACGCTTAACCAGCGCTATAAGGATACCTTTGAGTTTCCCTTTATTCTGGCCGTAGCCGGGCACACCAAAGCCTCAATTTTGGAGAACTTTGCCCAGCGCTTGAACAACTCCCCCGATGAGGAAAAGGTAACCGCCCTGCGTGAAATCGAGAAAATTGCCCGATTGCGCCTTGAGAGCTGGATCAGCGCCGATTGATAGCGGTAGCCACTCCATGTTTAGCCACCTTAGTGGTGCAGAAAAGTTCTGAAAGGGTTGCTGTGCAGGGAGTCTCAAACG
>CAYUBC010000251.1:0-6061 GCA_964442885.1 uncultured bacterium
CGCGCCGAATGATTGGTACTCCAACGTGGTTCTGCGCGGGGCCACCACCTGCGGCTTGCCCGAAGAGTATTGCTGGCGGTTGTTTCACCATATCCATTGCCTACAACGCCAGCAGCCTGTAGAAGTCATAACCCGTCGGATTGCGTGAGTTTTCGCCTTTGGGCAAGCTTCGGTTGAGACCCTAGGGAGCGGTGCAACCGCTGACTAGCACTTGCTTACCAACGGTGGTAAACGTCGGCGTGGGCACTACCCCCTGACTCCCCTCGCAGAGTAAGGAGGATAGGATAGCGTTGTCCTGGGCATCTTGGTTGAGGTAAACCAGGCCTACATAGCCGCGCAGACTGCTATCCTCAGGATTGGCAATCAGTTGGGTAGTTTTGGCGTTTCCCTTTACGTCGTAGAGATAGTCTCCCTCTTCGTTGAGGTGAGCAAACCCAAGCTCTGCAACCGAATTGGAAAACTCGGCGTTCTCATAGAAAAAGCTGTGCTGGGCGCGATTCATGGCCCCAACGGCATTGATAGCCTTTGTTTGTCTGGCTCTTGCCGCCTGATTCAGAAACGTAGGCAGCGCAATGGTAGCCAACACCCCAGCCATCACCATAACCACCAGCAGCTCAATTAGGGTAAACCCCTGCTGCTGCCAGTGAAGCCGAGTTCTCCTAGAATTAGATTTGCTGTAGTGACGATACTTCAAAACCATAGCTGAAACTTAAGGAACTTAGCGTGACCACACCTTCAACCCGTTGGTAAAAAGCGCGTCAGTATACTGTCATTCTTACGAAAGACTACGTAGACAACCGGATGAAGCTTCATGGTTTCACCGATAATTTATTGAGTAGACCTACATAGAAACCCAGTGTGAACTTAGCTTGACTGCCAAAGAGGCTTGGATTCCATCCCCTGGCAGGGGAAAATAACAACTACGGTATTTTGCCGATACAGTCTATTTACACCGGTTAGCGAGAACGACTTGAACACCTTAGCTTCAAATGCTCCGACCCCAACCTCCCCCAGCTCGATGCGCCTATTCATGACTGGGGCTAGCGGCTGCATCGGGCACTACATCCTGGAATTGTTGCTGCAGGTAGACCGCTACGAAGTCTTCCTGCTCCTACGCCATCCTGAAAAGCTGCGCCTACCTGTGCAGGATAATCCTCGGGTTCACATTCTCCAGGGTGGCTTAGAAACCGTTGACCAGTATGCCGACCTGCTAGCCACGATGGATATAGCGATTCTCACGGCAGCGGCCTGGGGGGGCGACCCAGATTATGTGTTGGACATCAATACCCATCGCAATTTGCACCTGATGGGCTTACTTGACCCGGATCGCTGTCAGCAGGTGATCTACTTTTCGACGGCCAGTATTTTAGACCAAAACAGCCGACCGCTAACGGAAGCCAGCGAGATTGGCACAGACTATATTCGCAGCAAGTACGAGTGCCATTGCCGCCTGCCAGAGCTGCCGGTTTATGACAAAATTACCACCGTATTCCCAACCCTGGTGTTTGGTGGCGACAAAGACAAACCCTACTCATTTATTTCTGCTGGGCTCAACGATGTGACCGGCTGGATTGGCCTGATTCGATTTTTTCAAGCTGATGCCGGGTTCCACTTTGCCCATGCTCAAGACATTGCTACCGTCATTAATTACCTGCTTGAGCATCCCTCGACGAACGGTTACCGGGAGTATGTGCTGGGCAATCCGCCGCTTACTGCTAATCAGGCTGTGGAGCAAACCTGCGATTACCTGGGGCAGCGGATCTGGTTTCGCGTTCCCTTATCCTTTTGGCTGGCGGATGTTTTAATTCAGGTCTTTCGGGTACAGATGGCCCCTTGGGACTATTTTTGTCTGCAATACCGCCATTTTGTCTATCAGGGAGCGGTTAACCCGGCTAGCTTTGGTATGGCTCCCTACTGTGCCACGATTGACGACTTGCTGCGCGTACACGGCATTGAGGAGAAACGATAGAACAGGGGATGCCTCTTCGGAAATTTCCGCAACAACTCGCTCAATAACTATTCACTCAATAACCAGGGTGAAGGGCAGACGCATGTAGAGCCCTCTGGGATCATTGAGGGTTTGCACCAGGGTGAGGTTATCACCGAGCAGGCGAACGAGTTGCTGGGTAAGCCCATCGGTGGCCTCAGCGGAGTTCCCAGTAGTGCTCTGGAAAAGACTAAAGAAGCGTTGCCATTCCGTCGGTTCGGGATATTCTTGCAGTCGCCAGTCGTCGCCCAGGTCAGCCAGGGTAGCGGCTTTGGTAATCGCCTGCTCTAGCCCGCCTAGCTCGTCTACCAGGCCCAGTTCTTGGCTGGTTTTACCCGACCATACCCGCCCCTGGGCAATTTCAGCCACCTGGTTGCGGGGCAGGCCACGGCCCGTTTCTACCCTGTCGAGGAAAGCGTTGTAGATGCTATCCACCGCCCTTTGCAGAATAGTTAACTCCTGAGCTGTTTTGGGGCGAGAGGCGGAGAAAATATCGGCTAATTCAGCAGTTTTAACACCATCCCAGCTGGCACCGACTTTATCGCCCAGATTTTGCAGATTAAGGAATAGGCTAACCACCCCAATGGAGCCAGTAATAGTAGCGGGTTGGGCCACAATGGCATCGGCGGTAGCAGAAATCCAGTAGCCACCGGACGCGGCTACATCCCCCATCGACACTACCACAGGCTTGCCAGTCTCCTGGATCAGCTGAATTTCGCGCAGAATCACCTCGGCTGCCGTAGCGCTGCCGCCAGGGCTATTCACCCGCAGCACCACGGCTTTAATATCCTCATCCTGGCGAATTTGGCGCAGTTGGCGGGCTACGGTGCTGCCAGCGATGACTCCAGTTTGACCAAAACCGTCGCCGCTTTCACCGTCAATAATCGGGCCTTCGGCGTAGACCAGGGCGACTCGGTTGCTGGCGTTGCGCTCGACCAGGTCATCGTCTACCACCTGGGCATAGCGAGAGAGACTAATCTGCCGAAAGCTGTATGGGTTATCCCTATCATCAGCCTGTTCGTCAGCGCCTTCGCCGGTAATCTCGCGCAGAGCGGTAATCACCTCGTCTTCGTAGGACAGTTGATCAACCAGTTTTTGGGTTTTGGCCGCTTCTCCAAATAAGAACCCCTGAGTGTTGGCTATAGCCTGTAACTGCTGTGGCTGGAGAGACCGGGCCTGGGCGGTATCCGTCAGCAGGGTTTGCCACACATCTTGCAGAAGCCGCTGGGTTTGCTGCCGCTCCTGGGGACTCATGCTGTTGCGAGTCAAAGACTCAAAGGCCGACTTGTAAGCCCCTACCCGCACCACCTGCACCCCAATGCCAAGCTTTTGCAGCGCTTCGGCCTGGTACAGGGTCTCGGCATAGAGACCATTCATTTCGACCTCGCCAAAGGGATTGAGGTAAACCGTGTCAGCTAAAGAGGCCAGGTAATACTCCCGCTCGCTCCAGGAAAGATCGTAGGCCACCACTGGCTTATCAGTTTCTTTGAAGCGGGCAATGGCTCGGCGCAAATCCATCTGGTTGGCCAGCCCTGCACCGACTAAGCTGCCGCTGCCTTTCAGGTACAATCCGGCAATGCGAGAGTCGGTAGCGGCGGCTTCCAGGGCCATCACCGCCTGCCGCAGAGCTAACTGGTTGGCAGGGGCCGTGCCCAATATTACCTGTCCAGGATCCACCGCAACCGGCGAGTCAGCAATTAAGGTAGACAGGTCGTAGACCAAGATAGAGTCTTTTTCAACGATGGGAGAGCCACCCCCCCTAGCCAAATTGGTCGCCAGCACGCCAGCCAGACCCACCGCCCCGATGGCCACTAAAAAGCCGAGCAACAGGAAAAACAAGAGCGACCCTGTGAGGCTGGCCAGGGTGTATTTCAAAAACTGCCGCATAGGTTAGACCTGGGGGGTAATCGGTCGCTTCTACTGTACTCCACCCCAGCGGTTAGTGTCAGAACCCTGGCCCTTGACCAGACTGGCTAGGGGTTACACAGCCCGCACTGTCCTGGATCTGCCACCTCAATGCCGTCAGGATAAAGCACCTGATGTTCGTAGCGGCACTGGGTGCAGCGATAGATCCACTGGCGAGTCAGGGCCGTGGGTAGGCCACAACTGGCACAGGGTAACCCCGGCAGACGACGCACCACATCAAACCCTGGCCAGCCGCATTGGGGGCAGGTTTGATGAAACTTTTTAACCAGGTTTTGGGTGGCTTGCTCAATCACGACCATGCGGGAGGGGTTGAGGTGAGCCCGCATGTCGGTTTCTAGCCAAAGGCTACCGTGTTGTGCCAAAAGTTCAGTCACAATAGTTTGAAGCTGGGCCTCGTCGGTAATGCCCTTGTGAATCTCGGCGGGAGTTGCGGGAGTTGAGTTAGGCATGGCCACCAGGGCATGGCTGGGAAATTGCACCGAGGCCGCAAACTGGAGCGCCTCCCTGAGGTTGGTAACACGAGTCTGGCCGTAGTTGGTGGCGGTGGAAACGGCTTCCCCCACCAGTTCCAGGCCAGATTGCCGATCGATTAGGAGCACCAGTTCGAGATCGCAGGCCACCCAGGGAATTGCCGGATCTGGCCCAAAGGCTCCCTCACTGGCCAGGCCCAGTTCACACCCTGTTAGCGCCATTGCCGCCAGTGCCTTCTGGCGAGCCGCCTCAAACTGGGAGCCAACCCTGGGAACATCGCGGGTGAAGGTGCCGTAGCGATCAGAATCAAAGTCTGGAGGCACCTGCGTCTGGATACCCAAACCCGCCGCTAAGACTGGGCCAATAACGCGCTCCTTACCGTGCCTGGTCGCCAACACGGCGGTTTGACCGGCCAAGACAATAGACGATGCTGCCATCGAGTCAGAGTACCACTAAAAAAACAGGGCATTGCAAAAAACTCTCTTTTTACAATGCCCTGAAGCCTGGCTTGGGTCAATCGGCTTTTGGGTTCATGGGTGCCCCCAACTGCGCTTGCCGCCAGCGCTGGTAGGCTCTCTGATAGTCAGCCCAGGCTTTCAGCTGCCCGTGAGGGCCGTATTTGTGTTTGTAGTGCTCCCAACATACTCTGTTCATAACGGTTAGGCTTTTGAGTGGGGGGTCAGAGGACAGGGCTAGTGAGTGTAGGGGCAGCCCCGATAAATCAAGGTTTCCGTAGACGGCTGATATTCAGCTCTTATCGCCCGTTTGCCTGGATAGGAAACGCCCAGAAACCTGTAGGTTTCAGAGCTGGGAACCAGCTTAAGGGCAGGTGTAAAAAAAACGTAGGATTGGCCAAGGAAAAATAGTTTCATCGTGAATCTCCGGTTTGGGACATGGGTTAAAAGAGGGGATAACCCCGAAAGCTATCGGTTCGTTATCTTGGCTTTTATCATCCTGGTTAACCCTAAGAGCATCCTGACCGACCTCTGAGGAGTGCCTAAAGGCAAACTGAGAAAACTGAGAGCCCTGCCATGCCCCAGAGCCCCTAACCATTCTCAGCCCGTAGCCATGCCCGCAACGGTCAGCGCCTTCCGCCTCACCCTCCTCGATGGCTTGGGCTATGGTCGTGGCCTGGAAGTCATTCTGGGAGTTATCTAGATCTAGCGCTCCAGGATCGGAAAATTTCTTGTAGAACGCTACATCTGAAAATAATCCGCTATGATGATCGACCATTGGGCAACCACCCAGCAAGCGTATCTAGAGAAAGGCTGATCATGGTTCAAGAACTTCCCCGCACCCGCCAGCAAGGGCCATTCCCAGACTCTGCACCAGCGGCGTTTCCTGTGTTTTACCGCACCTATAGCCGTCGAGGCGAGGTGGTGGCGGGTGAGCGCGAAACCTGGGATCAGGTCTGCGATCGCACCCTGGCTGGCCTGGTGGAATTGGGTCACCTCACCCCAGCCGAAACCAAACTGCTGAACCGTATGCAGCGCCAGGTCAAGGCGCTACCCTCAGGGCGCTGGCTGTGGGTAGGGGGCACCGCCTGGAGCAAGCAGCCAGAAAACTTCTCTGGGGCCTACAACTGCACCAGCACCAACGTCGTAGACTGGCGCGCCTTTGGGCTGATGATGGATCTGGCCATGATGGGCTGCGGCACTGGGGCGATTCTAGAACCCA
>CAYUBC010000252.1:0-6053 GCA_964442885.1 uncultured bacterium
CCGACGACTGGCCGTGTTTCGTCTCGGCATCTCTTCTGGTTCGCTCCTCACACAAGGTAAATTATAGGCGGATTATTGGGAAATGTCACCCCTTTTACAGGGCTGTTAAAACTAGTTTTTCTTATAGCGTTTGGCGAATTTCGGCGGAATTCTTAATCAGAGGGAGTCAGAAGGAAGAGGGATCTGGGCATTGCAGGGACGTTTTAAGTAAGTAGCCCAACCCCTGAACCACGCCCCACAGCAGGGTTGTAGTGGCCAACGCTGGCGTCTCTGTGACCTCCCGCAGCCAGGCATCGACGGCTTCACAGAGCTGATATCCAGCCCCAAAGCTCTGGCTTAGGGCCTTTTCTAGCTGGGTGCGATCGCCCGGTAGGGGCACAGCCAGCTGATCAACCAGTTTGACCAGCGCTCGTAGCAGGCTTTTGCCCTGCTCTGTTGTGGGAGCTAGCTGGCTGTGCCAGAGCGGGGGTGGCGGTTCACTCGCGCCTAGGCTATCAGCCAGGTTGGCTACGGGAACTGGCTCGCAACCTCTGCGGGCCAGTTGATGGCAGCGGGCGTAGGTATATTGCAGCAGAGCAAGGGGGGATAGTTGCAGCCGTGCGGCCAGGGGAGCACGGTTTTGAGGGAAAGTTGGCGTCAGAGCATGGGTAAGGCTGGGCCGTTCTGCCGCCTGGGTTGTGGCCAAGCGCCAGAGCCAAGCGCCCAGAGCCACTGCATCTGGATAGAGCAAAAGCTGCCCCGACGGTAATAGCTGGGCAGGCGTGTGGGCTCGGATTAAACCCTGCCAGGGATCCGCCAGGATGATTTGAGAATTGTGCCAGGCTTCAGCCGTGGCCTGCCCTTGGTTGTGGCGTTGGGAGTCAAGAGCGGTGGATGGTGGGCTGTAGATATAGCTAACGGTGGTGCGACTGCGGCCCAAGCGCAAAGAACCAGACTGACGATAGGACGGGTTAAGCGCTAGCGCATCTCTCTGGCATAGTTGGAGTTCCGCCGCTTTCAGGACAGAGCCAAGGGCAGTTTGCAGACTGGCCTGAAGGGAAATCAGGCCGGTCATTGGGCACAGAGTATGGGGTCAGAGATCTCTAGCCTCACGGTGCTTAGTCCTACCGAGCTTAATCCTACAAATCAAAGCCCTGGTTAAAGTCTTCGCGGGTCATGGGCTGGCTGACTTCCAGGCCTTCTCCGCCCAGCAGCGTTAGGGGTTTGCCGTCTACAGAAATCCAAACGGGGGCGTCTGGGTCAAAGGCGGTAGCCGTGTAAATGACCTGACCCAGGCGACCCATCATCGAAGCACTACCGCCGCCCGCTTCAAAGTCGGCAGATAAATTAATGTGAATGCCATCGGCCTGCACCGTAGCCTCGAGTAGTTGGGTTGGCTCAGGAATAGTGGTAAAGGCATTCTGCTCTGGGTCGCCGGGCTTGGAGAGAAGCGCCTCAAAGGCGGCCTTGACCTGGGCATCAGGGGAGGTATCCCCGGTGACAGAGAGAGCCTCTGGCACCAGTTGGAGCTGGCCACCCTCGTCTTTAAGCCAGAAAATCTGGCCGGTGATATCGGCGGCGGGGGCTGGAGTTGTGGTTTCTTTGGGGGGGGCGGTTGGTGGGGCCGGTTCAGCCGGGGAAAGAGCGGTTTCTGGCGGCGTGGTCACGGTAGCATCGGGCTTAGTTTCCAGGGTAGGGAACTCGGCTACGGGGGGCTTGGGGTTGAGGGTGCGCCAGGTGAACCAGGCGACCGACCCACCAGAGGCCAGCATAAGCGTGGCCAACCCGGCCAAAACACCAAGGGGAATGCGCCGCAGTTTATCTTTGTAGTCCATGGTGGGTCTCCCAAACGAGGTCATAGTGTCAGGCTAAATTACCGCTACCAAAGTTATGGTGCCAAGGGGACAGCTTCAGCATCTGGCTGACGTTGCAAAAAGGGGGAAGTCGGTTCTAAACGTGCAAAAACAGCAATATCAAGCTCGTTATCACGAACATTAAAGGCGATGATGCGGGCTGTTAACCCGAGCGCTTCCAATCGCCGCAGGGTTAGCTCCTGGCTGGCCCCCTCCGCCAGAGAGGTAATCAGTTGTGGAGGCGCTTCTTCACCATCGATCTCGATCTTAGGGTCGATTAACTCAAACCGATGGCCGTTTACAATTTCTAACCCTAGCTCCAGGTTAATTTCCAGCGCTTCCGCCATGACCTGATCAATGAGATCAACCTTAATGCGGAAGCGATCGCCATCCAAAAACTCTAGGGAGGGGTTCTCCAACCCATAGCGGCTGCGCTCTCGTTCGGCCTCTGGCCCTGGCAAACTAAAGGATAAAGTATCCAGCCAGGCTTGAACGGTAGGGGACTCTAAAAATGTATTCAGGTCACTGGCCTTGAGCCGCAAGCGCAGGGCCGCCTGAGCCGGTTCATCCAGCTTCAGTTCTCCCCGCTGCAGGGCCGCCAGATCCACATCGACGACATCGGTTTCCAGGTCAATGACATCTACCCGCAGCTCTGGTAATTGCCGGGCATAGAGCCCGCGGGCAGCCAGGCGGGCATGGTCAATGCGCCCGCTGAGGATTTGATAATTGGGCACGTTGTCAATGCGGATGTAGAGTTCTTCTGCACTGGCAATCTGATCCCGCAGGGCATCCTCCGCCAGGGTGTCTACTACGGCCCCAGTCGGAGAAACGAGGGTCATTAGCGTAACGGCAATAATGGCCAGAATGTCCATAGGTTGCAAGATCCTCAGAGCGTGGGGAGTAGGTGTCAGAAGACAGAGCGAGCTGTAGGAGATGGGTCAGGCCAGTAACCCATCAACCCTGACCTGGAATCCTGGCATGACTTTCCGGGTGGTCGCTATTTCCTCGCCGCTGAAAATTTCTCTGGTTTCGGCGGTGACCACCATAATCCAGCCACTATCTGGGTAAACCAGCCACACCTCCTCGCCGCCAGATTCAAGATATTCGTAGGCTTTGGTAATGACTTCCTCTGCCAGATCAGTCGGCGACACAATTTCAGCACACAGCGGAAAGCTTTGCGGTAAAACCTTAGCGTCTTCGTGCTGAGCCAACAAATCTGGCGTTAGATAACCAACATCGGGTGCTCTGCCCTGGTGCTTAGTGCGGCAAGGGGCCTCGGTGTACACTTCTCCACCTAACCCTTGGGCTTCCGCGTAAAGGCTCCACAGTGTACTCAATCGGCGCTGAATCTTACTGTGTTTTAGGGTCATATTACGTTTTGGCTGCAAGGCACCGTTGACCCATTCCGTCCTGGGCGGCGGGTTGTCTAACCAAGCCTCCCGGGAGAGTTGAACAGGGGTTAAGTCTTTGGCGACAACCATCAGCAAGCCAGAGGAAAGATTGCTTTAAGTATAGGAGGGTTGTTGACGCCCTCTCATGCTAAGCATCAATACTCAAGCCTCAATACTCAAGAATTGCAGCTTGCCAGGCATCGTAACCCTGGTGGCTGAGATGCAGGCCATCGGTGGTGAGTTCCCGGCGCAGTTGGCCCTGGGCATCGGCAAAGGTGGGTTGTAAATCGACAAAAATAGCGCCTTGCTGGTTGGCCAGGTAGGCCAGGTAGGTGTTGACCCGGTGAATGCGATCGCTCGGCAAACGGCCTAACCGGGTGGGCAGTAGGGAGTGCAGCACAATTTTGGCCTGGGGATGCTGCTGACGCAGGCGGGTCAGGAGTTGGTGAACGTTGCTAACCACCTGGGCATCGGTGGCCCCCTGTCTGAGATCGTTGATGCCAGCCATCACGTGAATGGTATCGGGGCGGGTGTTGGCAAAGTAGTGCAGGCGTCGCAGGATATGGGTTGTGGTCTCGCCGGAAATGCTCTGGTTGAGCCAGAAGCGATCGCGCGGCAGCGCCTCCGCTGGCAACCACAGGGCCAGGGAATCCCCCACCACTATCGTCAGGCGGTTGGTGCCCTGGGCCTGGGCCATAATGGTGGCTTCGCGCTGTAGCAAACTCTGCCAGTCTTGATGGCTGGGGGTAGTTTGGGCAGACCGCCACTGGTTGATGTAAGGCTGAGGCGAGGTGCGGGTGTAGAGTTCCCCCGCCCGCAGAGAGGCCAGCCGGAACTGATACATCTGGGCTCCGCTGTTTGGGCGGGGCTGCCTCGCCCAGTAGGGTTGGGGCGTTCCTTGAGCGGCTACCGCCCGGCTGACCTGGGGCACCGGCTGACTCCGACTAGAACGGCCTGCTGCCAAAGGAGGCCGGGGCGATGACATAGGGCTGGCTTCAGTGACTGGCGCAGGAGAGGGCGCAATGGCGGGAGCTGCGACAGGAGAAGCGTTGGGGCGATCGCCGTGCAGAGGTAAAGACAGCGGCACATTGGATGGTGTAGCTGCCGATGGCCTGACCAGGGGTGGCAGAGTGGCGGTGGATGGCGGAGGGCAGCCTGGGGTCATCGTCCTGGCCTTGGGCTTAGTAGGCTGGCCCCACGGGGCACACACCATATCTGGAGCCGCCTCTAGCGAAGGGGGAGTAACAGTCTCAGGCTCACCTGTCCCACTTGCCGGAGCGGGCATAGACCTAGGGGGCTCACTGGCGACCATCGTTGCGGCGCTTGGCTCTGGGCTTGAGCTTTCGGGTTCAGTGGTCAGGCAGTTGGCTAATAGTTGCGCCGCCATCAAACAAACATCCATGCCGCTGCTCGCGAGAGACTCCTGCTCCTGTTTGCAGCCCTCCCCATGCCAATCAGGACACTTTGGGGTGGGTTTGTTCCGGTGATGCTGTAGCGTTCTCGTCCTATGAAATCAGTCAAATTATAAAATCAGTCAAAATCTGCCCAGGGGCGTAGCGGCACATCGCGCCGGACGTAAAGGGGATGGCAGGGGTGCCCGGTTTGGTTGCGGGCGATCGCGCACCAGCGTTCCTGGTAGGGCTTTAGCAAAGCCAGAACTGCCTGGTCGCGGTGATAGAGGTGGCCGCTATTGCCCCAGGCCAGCAGCAGGAGATCGGCCTGAGTGGCGGCTGTGATTAGCGCGTCATCGTTCTCTGGGCCGATGGGATCGGCAATTTCCCGCAGTTGGCGGGGGTAGGCCGTGCGGTAGGCAAATAAATTGACAACGGTGATGGCACCAAAGCCCCAGCCTTGGGCCAGAGCCATGCAGCGGCGAATAGTGGGGTCATCCGTGCGATCATCCGCCCGGCTGGGATTTAGCATGAGGATAGTGAGCCGTCGTGCCTCTGGTTGCCACTGCCGCCCCAGGGCGTAGCGATAGTAGCCGCTGGAGTCAACCAATGCACTGCGAACTATAGCCGAGTCTTGCAACATTTGTTTACATTAAAGCTATGGGAATGCTCCCTGGTTCAATCGCAACTTTGGGCCAGGGGCAGCGTTATGGACTCAACCCGTTACCAGGGAGTTTAACAACTTGACTATTTTCTCAACCTTTAGCCCCTCGGTGCGGGCGAATTTGGCCGTGTTGTTTGCGGCAGGGCTTTGCTTTTGGGCGGGTCTGGCGGGCCTTTTACCCACACTGCCGCTGTTTATTGAAACCCTGGGCGGCAGTGGCCAGCAAATTGGCATTGTGATGGCCTCCTTTGCCATCGGGCTGCTGGCGGCTCGCCCGGCCCTGTCTCGCCTGGCCGATACCCGAGGCCGCAAGGTTGTCATGGTGGTTGGCCTGGTTGCCGTGGCCCTGGCCCCCTTTGGCTATCTACTGGTGCAAGTGCTGCCCCACTTACCGGTGCCGATTACCGTGCTGCGCTACAGCTTTACCCTGGATTTCTCCATCCTGGCCTTAATTGCCATTCGTGCCTTCCACGGCATCAGCATTGCGGCCTTTGTTGTAGCCTACAGTGCCCTGGTGCTTGACCTGGCCCCGCCCGCCAACCGGGGGGAATTACTTGGTTACATGACGCTGGTAAACCCCATTGGCCTAGCCCTGGGGCCAGCCCTGGGCGGTTTTTTGTATGAAGCCTCCGGTTTCTTTGTGGCGTTTTTGGCGATGGGTATTCTAGGCTTTATCGGGCTCCTGCTGGTGCTACGGCTAGAGGAACCCTACCGTCTTGGCAGTGACGAAGAATCCAGCGCTCAAGGAGCTGCTGTGTTTTGGGGCCAGCTCTGG
>CAYUBC010000253.1:0-1303 GCA_964442885.1 uncultured bacterium
GCATCGCCCGCGCCCTGGCCTTGCGGCCCCAAGTGTTGATTCTGGATGAACCCTTTGGTGCCCTCGACCCCATTACCCGCGAGGAACTACAGGAAGAACTGCTGAAAATCTGGCAGGATCACCAAATCACCGTGCTGATGATTACCCACGACATCGACGAGGCGCTATTTTTAGCCGATCGCGTGGTGATGATGACCAACGGCCCCGCCGCCCAAATTGGCGAAATTATGACCGTCCCCTTTACCCGCCCCCGAGAGCGCAGCCGCATCATGGAAGACCCACGCTTCTATGAGCTGCGTAATGAGGCCCTGGACTTTCTCTATCACCGCTTTGCCCATGACGATGAGTAGCTGAAAGCCCTGTACTGCGGGAACATAAGGCGATTTAAGCTTCCAACTCATTAGGGTCAACCCCTAACTCCCGCAGTTTTGCCATCAGTCGCTGGTTACGCTGCTGTTCGGCATCGGCTCGTTGCTGCTCGGCTAAGGCGACTTCTTCGGGGCTGGCGACTAAGTCGCCATCAGCCGTGAAAAAGCGCAGTTGGGATTGGTGAAGGCCCAGGTAAAGACCCAACTGCTGGCTCCAGCGCCAGCCTTGCTCCGTGGGGGCTATGGGCTGGTAGGTGCCATCCATCAGGTGGAAGCCTTCAAACTCCAGGCTGTTGGGGTCGAACCAGAAATAGTCGGGAGTGCGGAAAATGTCTTGATAGATTTGCTTTTTTAGCCCTCGATCAATGGCAGCGGTGGAGTCGGAGAGCAGTTCAACAATCACATTGGGGTATTGGCCTTCCTCTTCCCACACAGTCCAGCTTTTGCGGGGGCGTTTTTCGGTATTGAGCACAACAAAAAAGTCTGGGCCTCGAAAATCCTCAGACTTGAGCCTACGGGCGCTGTAATAAATGGTGAGATTCCCGGCAGCGAAGTAGTCGGTGCGCTCTCGCCAGAGCCAGTCCAGGCATTTCAGCAGCAGCAGGAGTTGTTGGAGATGCTGATAACTTTCCAAGGGGGGTTCGTCACTGTCGAGGTTGCAGGGCGGGCAAGCTACATCGAACACCTCTTCAACAGCAGGGGGCTGGCCAGGCGCAGGGCTTGGAGAGGATAGCTCAGCCGTGGGTGAATCTGTGCTGGAAGGCACCATCGTGAGTATGTCTACTGGTTTGTTTTTAGCATAGCGTGTGCTTCCCAAAGACCTCCGAGGTTTTGAAAACCTCGGAGGTCTTTGCCACAGCAATGTAGACAGACCCACCCCGCCCAGGAGGGGAAGCACCCCGCCCTACGGGCATCCTCCTCGGAGGGGCAGGGGG
>CAYUBC010000253.1:1313-6014 GCA_964442885.1 uncultured bacterium
AACGCGAAAACCCCAGCCACCCACGCGGTTGACGTGCAAGGTTGAGGACTGGGGTACCATGAGCCCTAGCTACGCAGTCTGCTCGGAAGATTTGCGGGGTTAGCTGTGTGTCGGTGGTTCCAACACTGACAGATAGCGCCGAGATTTTCGAGTTCTGAACGAACCGCCGCTTTGTAAAACGGCTTAGTGCAAGAGACTACTGATACAAATGCTACTTGTCAACCGTAGCAGCGAATTTTTTAGTTGGGCAAAAAATCGGTATTGAGAATGTCGTCAAGCGCCAAAGCAAGGTGTTCGGGAAAGTGCTCCAGGGGCAGGCCCGTTTCATCGGCGGCCAGGCTTCTAGCCTGCTGGTAGCACTCGGCCAAAATAGTGGGTATGTAGCGGCCCAAACTAGGGCTGGTACTCAACTCATCGGCAATCCGCAGGCGATGTTCTCTTAGAGTGGCGTGCCAGCTATTAGAACGCTGAGCAGGCTGGTACGGATACTTCAACAAATGCCTGAGCACCACTCGCAAATTGCTTTTTAGGGCGTTTTTTTGGCGGTGGCTTATATCTTCTAGTTCTTCGAGTAGGTTGGGCCAGTCCACCTCTGACCAGTGACCAGCCCGAAGTTGGGTCAGGGTAGCCTCTAACCATAGGGCATAATCCTGCTCGTAGAGGGCTGCCAGGGATAGGGATTTTGGTGTAGACGCTGAGGATGCCATAGGGCGGGCTTGGTATCGTGAGAAGGATCGATACTTTAACTGGCCAGGCTGGGCTGAATGTCACTGCCTTAAGGCTGGTGGGCGGTGCCTTGGCAAGATTGTTCCCCTGCGTAGGATGAGTAAAGGGCCTGGCCCGTGCCCATCCTACTTACTCTAGCGTTAACGCTGTTTCAGCGCGATCGCCTGGGTGCGTGGTATTCTTTGGCCCTACGCTAAGTCTGGTTCGTTGCCCCTGTCGTTGCCTATGCCTGTTTCCCTCTCCACCCTGCCCAAGGCTGAGCTGCACATTCACATCGAAGGTTCCCTGGAGCCAGAGATGATGGTTGCCTTGGCCCAGCGCAACGGAATTACCCTGCCCTACGACTCCGTCGAAGCGGTGCGGGCCGCCTACCAGTTTGAGAACCTCCAGGCGTTTTTGGATCTCTACTACGCCGGTGCCCAGGTGTTGCAAACCGAGCAAGATTTCTACGACCTCACCTGGGCCTATCTGCAAAAATGCGCGGCTCAGACTGTGCGCCACACCGAGATTTTCTTTGACCCCCAAACCCATACCGACCGGGGCATTCCCTTTGCTGTTGTCCATGCGGGCATTACCCAGGCGTTGCAGGATGCCAAGGCCCAGTTAGGTATCTCTTCAGCGCTGATTCTTTGCTTTTTGCGCCACCTCAGTGCCGAGGCAGCCATGACCACCCTGGAGCAGGCTCTACCCTACCGCGATAGCATCATCGCCGTGGGGCTGGATTCCTCAGAACTGGGCCATCCCCCGGCCAAGTTTCAGCCGGTGTTTGACCGGGCCAGGGCCGAGGGCTTTTTAACCGTGGCCCACGCGGGCGAAGAGGGGCCGCCGGAGTATATCTGGGAGGCTATTCGTTTGCTCAGGGTGTCGCGCATTGATCACGGCGTGCGCTGTGTGGAAGATCCGACCCTGGTGGCGTACCTGGCTGAGCACCAAATTCCCCTGACGGTGTGCCCGCTGTCCAATGTCAAACTCTGCGTGTTTGACTCGATGGCTCAGCACAACCTCAAGCAATTGATGGATCTGGGCCTCTGCGTAACGGTCAACTCCGATGACCCGGCCTACTTTGGCGGCTACCTGGCCGAAAATTTTGAGGCGATCGCCGCCGCCCTACCCCTCACTCCCCAAGACCTGGTGCAACTGGCCCAAAACTCCTTCAGAGCCTCTTTCCTGAGCCCGGCTGACCAGCAACTCTATCTCCAGGAGGTTGAAGGAACAAAGAAACAAGCGTCATAATTTGAGATTTGGGTATTCAGTCGTAGAAAGCATAGCCAGAGATTTTCCCTGGCCAGTGAGGCTTAAATCGTACCGGCAGGCGGTAAATGTGGTGAAAGGGGCTAGGTTTGGGCTATTTTGTCATTCTCGCGGCGGCTATTTTCTTTGCGGTGCAGAACCTGGTAGCGCGGGTGTTGTTTAATCCCAGCTATCTGTTTGGCTGGTTTGAGACCGGCGGTTTTGTGGAACCCACTCTGCCGAATTCCTTCCTTCTGCTGTTTATGCGAATGCTGTTGGGGGTGCCGCTAATGGCGGTGATGCTGCCGCCGGTGTACCCCCGGCTGTGGAGCGATTTGAGGCAGCTTAAGACCCCCAGCCATCGCCGCGAGTTGCTGCTGGCGGTAGCTGGGGGCGGGCTGATGTTTTCCTACCTGGGCCTGCTCTATGTTTCGGTAGGGTTGGTAGCCACAGGCATTGCCCTGACGCTGTTCTTTACCTTTCCGGTGTATACCGCGTTGCTGTCCTGGGGGTGGTTTGGCTATCGCCCCAGCTTGCTGCGCTGGGCCATTATGGCGGTGATTCTGGTGGGCAGCGGCCTGACCCTTCCTACCGGCAGTAGCGACGCTATCAGCTGGCTGGGGGTGGGTTTTGGGCTCCTGTCGGCAGCGGTGTATGCCCTGTACACGGTGGTCGCACAAAAAGCCTTTGAAACCTTTCATCCGCTACCGTTTACCGGCATTAGCTTTGCCACCACCCTGGTGCTGTCGGCCATCTGCCTGCTGATTTGGCGGGTAGATTTGCACGGGCTGCCCTGGCTGGAGCTGTGGGTGGGGGCACTGCTATCCGCCATTGCCACTGCCGTTGGCCACCTGCTGAACAATTTGGGCATTCGCTGGGTGGGGGCCACGGCTGCTGCTATGGTGGGAGCCGCTAACCCGGCGTTGACCGCCGCCCTGGCCTGGGTGGCGCTGCAAGAGCAACTTTCCTGGGTGCAGGGGCTGGGAGTGGGGCTGGTGACCCTGAGCGTGGCATTGCTCAGTTTGGCTAAGCCGGGTTGAAAGGATGAAGGCAGAAGGATGTAGGGTTTTGCCCGTGCGAAGTAGGCAGAAGGTGGAGGGGTTAGGCAGAATTCTCACCTCCTGGCAGTGAGAGGTACGGTCTATTGCCTGGCCATCAAGGTTTTATGGCGATTTGTTCCTCACCCATATCGAAACGCAGAAAGGGACTTCCAGATGACATAAGGGATTTTGCGACGGCAGAAACTCTTGTATCACCGAAAATTCTACTTTTGCCTTCTGCCTTCATCCTTCTACTTTGCAGTACTAGTCTTAAGCTAGGAATTGCCCTAAGACCAGGGGTGCCGGGTCAACTATCCAGGTTGTGGAGTCCTGGAGGGGGCTATTGCTTTCCCCGCCTTGGGGCCACAGCGCATCGGTCAAGGACGCAGCTTCTGGGGAGCCTAATTCAGGGGAAGCGGGGAGTGGTACCGGTTCGCTGGCTGTTGCAGGCGGTGCAGCTTCTGTTGCGCCGCCCGTTGTCAGCGGGTCAGGCTCTAAGGCCGCCAGCCCGGCGACTACGACATCATCCACATACCAGCCCTCGAACTGGTTGAAGAGATCGTCTACCGAGTCAAAGACAAAGCGCAGGGCGATTTCGTCTCCCACGTAGGCACTCAAATCTACCGTGGCATTGCGCCAGTTCGTGGCCGAGCGATCGTCCACCACCAGGTCGGTTTTGGTCAGGACGGTTTCAAACCGGCCCCCGGCCCTGGCTACCTGGAGGCTGGCGCGATCTCTGAACAACGGCACCTCGGCATTGAGGAAGTAGTTAAAACTCACCTCAGCCGTGGCCAGGTCGGTTAAATTTATCCCTGGGTAGGTGAGCCAGCCTGCGGTGTGGCCCACGGCGTAGGTGCCCTCGGCGGTACCGAAATAGAAACTGTAGTTGGCCGAGTGACCCGCATCCCCGGCCCGCCGGTCAGTCAGGTTCCATAGCCCATCCGCAGCGGTTCCGGCCTGGTTCTGCACCACAAAGCCATCGGCACTGGGGGCTCCGGTGTCGTCGTTAAAGTCTGCCGTTAGCACGGTTATCACCTGATCCCCGGCAATTGGGGCTGGGGTTGGTGGCACCACGCTAGCGCCAATGATGCTGTCGATCCAGGCTAGCTTATCGGCATCTGCCAGGCGCACACCGCCGCCGCCGGTGCCAAACACGCCCTGAACTACTGCATTTTGTGGCAGCTCAAAACCGTCCCAGTTGAAATTCTCTGGATTAAAGCCGCCCTCGCCTTCGGTGGACTGCACCAGAAATCCCCCAAAATCTAGGAATCCCCCCAGGTCTGGCAGGTTGAAGTCGCCCAGGTCGCCAAATCCGTCAAAGAATCCGCCCTCCCCCAGGTCAAAGTCCCCCAGGTCAAAGCCGCCCAGGTCAAAATCCCCCAGGTCAAAATCCCCCAGGTCAAAGTCACCCAGGTCAAAGTCCCCCAGGTTAAAGCCGTCCAGATCCAGGCCGTCCAGATCCAGGCCGCCCAGGTCTGGCAGGGCAAATACAAAATTATTTACCCCCACTAGCTGGGGCGTACCGTTTTGCCAGACAAAGGCTGGCCCACCAGAATCTCCGGGTGCCAGGTTTGACTCCACCTCGTTGCCCAGGGAGGAGCCAGAACCAAGCAAATTGAAGAGGTTGCTGGTTTCCGTTGGCCCATCAAAGTCAAACAGGTAGATGTCGTTGATATCCTCTGGCAAAAAGCCCTGGAGCTGGCTG
>CAYUBC010000254.1:0-1066 GCA_964442885.1 uncultured bacterium
CGGATATGCTGACTCGCATTCGGAATGCGAACTTGGCGCGGCACCAAACCGTGAGCATTCCCTCTACCCGGATGACCCGGAGTATTGCCAAGGTGCTCAAGGATGAAGGGTTTATCACCGACTACGCTGAGGCCGACGACGAGGGCAGGCCTCAGTTAGTGATTGCGCTGAAGTACAAAGGCAAAACCCGTCAGCCAATTATTCGGAATCTGACTCGCGTTAGCAAGCCTGGACTGCGCGTCTACTCCAACCGTAAGGAGTTACCGCGGGTACTGGGAGGCATCGGCATCGCCATCGTCTCCACGTCCAGCGGCATTATGACTGACCGCGATGCTCGACGTCAGGGCATTGGTGGGGAAGTGCTGTGCTACGTGTGGTAAGCAGGGTTTGATTCAGGGTTGACCGCAGGGCGTTATCGAGTGCTAAGGATTTAGGAGTTTTGCATCATGTCACGTATTGGCAAGCGGCCAATTCCCATCCCCGCTAAGGTGTCAGTCACCATTGACGGCCAGGATGTACGGGTAAAAGGGCCAAAGGGGGAATTAGCCCGCACCCTACCGAGCGGCGTAGTGGTGGTTCAGGAGGCAGACACGATTCTAGTCAACCGCAAAGATGATTCTCGCCTGGCGCGGGAGCGGCATGGGCTGTGTCGTACCCTGGTCGCTAACATGGTGGAAGGTGTCTCCAATGGCTACCAGAAACGTCTTGAGATTCAGGGCATCGGCTATCGGGCTCAGATTCAGGGCCGCAATTTGAATTTAAGTCTGGGCTATAGTCATCCGGTTATTTTTGAGCCGCCCGCAGGCATTGAGTTTGCTGTTGAAAACAACACCAACGTGATCATCAGCGGCATTGACAAAGAATTGGTCGGTAACATTGCTGCCAGCGTTCGGGCTAGCCGTCCCCCAGAGCCCTACAAGGGCAAAGGTGTGCGCTATGCCGGTGAACAGGTCAGACGTAAGGCTGGGAAGTCAGGGAAGAAGTAAGCCATGAAAGCAAGTCGTAAAGAATTAACCCGTCGTCGTCACGCTCGCATCCGTAGACGTGTATTTGGTACACCTGAACG
>CAYUBC010000254.1:1076-5996 GCA_964442885.1 uncultured bacterium
TACGCCCAGATTATTGACGACACCGCTCACCACACCCTCGTGGCCGCGTCTACCCTGGAGTCAGATGTGCTGGAGGAAGGGTCTGGGGCTACCCAGGAAGCCGCTGCTGTCGTAGGTAAGGCCATTGCTGAACGGGCCCTGGCCGCAGACATTACTCAAGTGGTGTTTGACCGGGGTGGCAAACTTTACCACGGGCGCGTGGCGGCTCTGGCTGCTGCCGCTCGGGAAGCTGGCCTCAACCTGTAGGTTGAACTGTTTTGCTGGGTTAACGCACCTGATGTTCTGGATATAAATAAAGCTGGGGAAAAGCATGGCAAACCGTCGCAAAGAAGCGCGCAATAAAGAGAAAAAG
This sequence comes from uncultured bacterium, assembly GCA_964442885.1. Lineage (GTDB taxonomy): Bacteria > Cyanobacteriota > Cyanobacteriia > Phormidesmidales > Phormidesmidaceae > Nodosilinea. The sequence goes on from CAYUBC010000254.1 coordinate 1,429, forward strand.
ACCGACTGGCAGGAGCGGGTCGTGCAGATCCGTCGCGTTACCAAGGTGGTAAAGGGCGGTAAAAAACTGAGCTTTCGCGCCATCGTGGTGATTGGTAATGAAAAGGGCCAGGTCGGCGTTGGCGTTGGCAAGGCCAGTGATGTAATTGGTGCGGTCAAAAAAGGCGTTGCCGATGGCAAAAAGCACTTGGTTGATGTACCGTTGACCCGGTCTTACTCTATTCCCCACCCTTCTAGCGGTGTGGGCGGCGGAGCCAAAGTGTTCATGCGTCCAGCCGCTCCCGGTACCGGGGTAATTGCCGGTGGTGCTGTGCGTACTGTGTTAGAAATGGCCGGTGTTCGTAATGTTTTGGCTAAGCAGTTGGGCTCTAATAACCCGCTGAATAATGCTCGCGCCGCTGCCAATGCGCTGGCCTCTCTACGCACCTTCTCGGAGGTCGCTGAGGAACGCGATATCCCTGTTGAAAACCTCTACGTTTAGACCTTATATCCAACCAGGCCATGAGAATTAATGACGCACAACCCCAATCCGGCTCCAAGCGCCGCCGCCGCCGGGTAGGCCGGGGTATTTCGGCGGGCCAAGGAGCCAGCTGTGGTTTTGGCATGCGGGGGCAAAAATCTCGCTCTGGACGGGGTACTCGCCCTGGTTTTGAGGGAGGCCAGATGCCGCTGTACCGCCGCATCCCTAAACTGAAGCATTTTCCCCTGGTTAATCCCAAGCAGTACACCATCATCAACATTAAATCCCTGGCCGATTTAGCAACGGGGACGGAGGTGACTTTAGAATCCCTCCTGGAGGCTGGCATTTTAACCGCCAGCGATGGCCCTCTAAAGGTGTTGGGCGATGGCGAACTGTCCGTAGCTTTGAACGTCAAAGCCGCAGCCTTTACCGAATCTGCCAAAGCCAAGATTGAGGCTGCTGGCGGCACCTTCGAGATCATCCGCTAGGCGCAGGGGGCAGCCATCCCTTAGACTGAGGTTAGGATGGCATCATCCAGTTATTAATATGGAATTCAGGTTCGAGGAGCTATTGCATGGTCGTCAGTCGGGGTAAAACGCCAAGCGCACAGGAAACCTTCATGCAGATGGCTCAGGCCGCTGGGTTGCGGAGTCGTTTGCTGGTCACCGTAGGGCTGCTGTTGCTGGTGCGGCTGGGAATTTTCATCCCAGTTCCCGGCATTGACCGCCAGGCTTTCGGGGAATCGATCCAGTCGGGTAGCTTAGGCGGCTTTGTTGGCTTCCTCGATATTTTTGTGGGGGGTGGCTTATCGGCCCTGGGTATTTTTGCCCTGGGCATTTTGCCATTTATTAACGCCTCCATCATCATGCAGTTGTTGACGGCGGCCATTCCTTCACTAGAAGATTTGCAGAAAAACGAAGGAGAGGCCGGACGGCGCAAGATCTCACAGATCACTCGCTACGTGGCTTTGGGCTGGGCCATTTTGCAGAGTGCCCTGCTGTCCTCCTTTTTACTTTATCAATTTGCCATTGACCCTGGGCCTGCTTTTGTAGTCGAAACCGTGGTAGCCCTGACGGCTGGCTCTATGTTCGTCATGTGGGTGGGTGAGCTCATTACCGAACGCGGTATTGGCAACGGGGCTTCCCTTTTGATTTTTCTCAACATTGTCTCCACCCTGCCACGTTCCCTGGGGCAAACCATTGACCTGGCCCAGAGCGGTGATCGCGGCATTGTCGGCGGCATCATCATTTTGATGATTACCTTCCTAGCCATGATTGTGGGAATTATTTTCGTCCAGGAAGGTACCCGTCGGATTCCCATTATTTCTGCCAAGCGCCAGGTTGGCCGGAAGCTTTATCTGGAGCAAAGCAACTACCTGCCCCTGCGTCTTAATCAGGGCGGCGTGATGCCGATTATTTTTGCCTCAGCGGTGCTGGTACTGCCCATCTCTCTGACCCAATACGTTACCAATCCAGCCTTTAACCGATTTGTATCTAATTACTTCAATCCCACCTCCCTCCTCTACGTCACCGTATATCTGCTGCTGATTCTATTTTTCAGCTATTTTTACTCGTCACTAGTCATTAATCCGGAAGACCTGTCTCGTAACCTGAAGAAGATGGGGGCGAGTATTCCCGGTATCCGACCCGGTAAGGCAACCACGGAATATATTAGTCGCATTCTGAATCGGTTGACGTTTTTAGGGGCTATCTTTTTGGGCCTGGTAGCGGTGGTTCCGAGTGCGGTTGAGAGCTTAACACGGGTGCAAACCTTTCGGGGGTTTGGGGCTACCTCCCTGCTAATTCTGGTTGGTGTGGCCATTGAAACGGCCAAGCAAATACAAACCTACGTGATTTCTCAGCGCTACGAAGGAATGGTGAAGCAATAGTGACCCGATTAATTTTTCTCGGCCCCCCAGGCGCTGGTAAGGGTACCCAGGCCAAGATGCTGTCTGAGGACTGCGCCGTACCTCATATTTCCACCGGCGATATTTTGCGGGCGGCAGTGGCTGAGGGTAGCGAACTTGGCAAAAAAGCCAATGACTACATGAGTGCTGGAGAACTGGTTCCCGATGAGTTAATCCTCGGTTTGATTCGGGAGCGGTTGAGTCATCCTGATGCCCAGACGGGCTGGATTTTGGATGGATTCCCTCGAAATGTTCCCCAGGCCGAGTTTCTGAGCAAGCTTTTGGAGCAAATTGAGCAGCCGGTAGATTTTGTCATTAATCTCGATGTGGCGGATGAAATGATTGTGGCCCGGCTCCTCAACCGTGGTCGTGAGGACGATCAGGAGGCGGTGATTCGTAACCGCCTGGAGGTGTATCGCCAGCAAACCGAACCCTTAATTGAGTTTTATCGGGAGCGGCAACAACTGGTTTCGGTAGACGGCAGCCAAACTATGGAAACCGTGCGAACCTCCCTGCAGCACGTCATCTCAGGATGATTTGGGTCAGGCTTGCCCATTACCTAGCTACCCTTAACGGCCTCTCCAGGTCGGCCCGTTTTTGGGGCCGAGATTTGCTACCGTAGACAAGGACATTGTTTCATCGACAGTGCTTTTTTGTCGCGTGAGGTGCAGGCTATTGCCTGGAAGTCAAGGCCTCATGGTAAGCCACGCACCTCACTTGTTTCAAAAACGCTGTATTTCTGGTAAGCAATGTCTGGGTTCGGGTAATCTTCACACCGATACTTGTTTTATTGTCCGTTTATTAAGGGGAGTTCAGTTTGTCTAAGCAGGATTTGATTGAAATGGAGGGCACGGTTACCGAGTCCTTACCTAATGCTATGTTCCGAGTTGATTTGGATAACGGTTTTAACGTCTTGGCTCATATTTCCGGCAAAATTCGCCGCAACTATATCAAGATTTTGCCCGGTGACCGGGTTAAGGTAGAACTGACACCCTACGATTTGACTAAGGGCCGCATTACTTATCGTCTTAGAAAGAAATAATCTGCAACGGGCTAAGTACCGCAAGGCTGAAGTAAGCGGGCGATTGGCCTAGGGAGTGCTCGGCCTCGGCCTCGCTGGAGACGTTAGGCAGAATAATAATCTCAGCTCTGCAAAGGGTTTTACCCTAGCCAATAGGTGGGACGTCCTCGCTCTAGAGTATTCAGGATCACGACTCCAGAATTGTAGCTAGCAACGTGTCAGCACCGTAGCGTACTGGATCGCTACACGGCAACCCTGTTTCCGCTTCGATGGACAGCATAGCCCGGTCGGCGTCTGCCTGGCTAAGATGAGCCGTATTCAGCGCCACGGCTACAACCCTTGCCCCGGCAAAGGCTCCTGCCGCTGCTGCTATCTGCTCGTACAGAGCCACCACCTTGGCTAAGTCTGGAATCTTAACCCAGGGACAGTTCTGAATGTGGGTTTGCCCGGCCCGATGGGCCAGAATCAGGTGGGTGGGCTGACTACCCCGCAGCAGTGGCAGCGTCGCAGTAGAGGCCGGGTTCAGGAGCGATCCCTGCCCTTCTACCAAGAGAAAATCGTAGTCGTAGCCGTAGCGCATCATCATCATTTCTACGGCCCCAGAGGCATAATCGACCCGCACCGCGTCCAGGGGAATCCCATCATCCCCCAGCATGAGATTGGTCTGGCCGGTGGCAATGACCTTAGAGCGAAACCCCTGGCTTATACAGCTTCGGTGCAGTTCCAGCATGGTGGACATTTTGCCGACGGACATGTCAGTGCCCACCGCTAAGATGCGCTTGCAGGGGAGTTGACTGGCCTTGCCGCTACCAACCGTTAAGCCATCGGGCTCCTGGCGCACATCCCAAATCCACTGCTGGGGTTGAACCCAGGGGGCCAGGGTCGGGTGCTGGGCCATCGGTGTATGCAGGCCATTGACGATGCTCAACCCGGCTTTAACCGCCTGCTCAATTTCCTTAAACCAGGGCTCTGGTAGTTTTCCCCCAGACGGTGCAATACCAATGGCAATGACGTTGGGCTCGTAGGGCAGAGCAGCCGTAACAGAATCGACCACCGGAATCGGTTTATCGATGCCGGTCAGGTCTACTAACAATCGTCCTGCCGCCTGGTAATCAATGACAGCGACAATGGGCGATTGGCTGTAGCGCAGCATGGCCAGCCCGGTTTTGCCCATGGTGCTCT
>CAYUBC010000255.1:0-560 GCA_964442885.1 uncultured bacterium
GAGACTAACGCCATAGAGGAGAGGACGCCCGTGTTGTCCGAAGACTTGAGGCGGCGATTGGCGAGCTATTTTCTGTGTGAGTCCGATGGATAGCCCGATCCCCAGTAATAACGTGGCACCCTGTAGAAAGGCTACCACTGCTGGGTGGGCAACCCAAACCGGCAGATTTCCTCCTGACCCGCCAAAGGTAGCCAAAGACACGGGTAAAAAGCGTCCTCCCTCCAGTAGACCCAGTTTCAGATAATGGGCCAGATTAGCGGCCCAGATCAACGGTAAATACCCGTAGGCGAGTTTGACAAAAGGACGCCCCTTAATCGCGGGATTCACCCGCTGGGCCAGGCGATTGAATCCCGCTAGGGTAAGCGGCAGCAGGGCAGGCAGGGCCAGCACCAGAGCGGCAATGGCGCTATGCCACCCCACCTGGGCCAGGGGTAGCGACCAGCCCAGACGGGCTTGAATCTCCGGCAAGCGGTGTAGATATACAGCCCCCAGCAGCAAAAACATCAGTGCCACCTCGTAGGAGCGGGGCTGGTGGGTAGTCCATAGTTCTATGCCGGGCG
>CAYUBC010000255.1:570-5994 GCA_964442885.1 uncultured bacterium
GGGCGCAGGTTAAACTCCACCGAGCGGTGGGGGCAGGCTTTCAGGCAGGTCATGCAGAGCACACAGTCGCGGTTATCCTCAAGCTGGGCCGGGTGGGAATAGAGGGGGCAGCCGTCGGTAGCCTGGCCTTCGCCCTTGGCTGGGCCGCCCTTGTAACACTGGTAGGTAGAGCATTCTGCTGAGCAAATACCCTGCTGAGCCCGCAGTTCAGTCATTGAAAGCTTGGCAAACAGGCCGTTCATACCGCCGATGGGGCACAGGTAGCGACACCAGAAGCGCCGCTCAAACAGGGCCGAGAAAATCATCGCCCCCGCCGTAATCAGCAGCAGCAGGCAGGCAGACAGGTAGGCCGTGTCTTCCAGGTGCCAGACCTCCTCCCAAATTAAAATCAGCGCAAACAGGCCAAACAAAAACCAGCCGCCCTGGCGCTCGGCGGCCTGCCGGGGCCAGCGCTTGAGCGGCCCAGGGAAGAGCCGCTGACGGAGGTATTGGGTGACTTCGCCATAAATCATAAACGGGCAGACCGCGCACCAGAGCCGCCCCACAACCGGAAAGCCCAACAGCACCAGCGGCCACCACCAGGCCCAGAACGCCAGTAGCGCCACATTCTCGCGGCGGGACTGGGGGCCAAGGAAAAGGATCAGCACAACCAGGGCAAACAGGGTTAGGGTCAAACCGTAGTTGATGCGGGTAGGCCACCAGGGGCTGCGCAGAAACCGCCGCAGCCCTGGGTAGCGGTTGAGTAAATTGAGTCGCAGTTGCTTCTTCTTGCTCTGGGTCGGCCAGATAATTTCCTCAGTAATCATCCCCCCCGACACCCGTTGAGACACCGCCCGTTCTACCAGGTTTTCTAGCTCCCGCAGGTTGTTGGGAAAGTCGTAGGACTGGAGGCGACGGATCGATTCCGGGGTGACCTGAATGCGGGTAAGGCGGCGGCGACGGCAGAGCAGAGCCAGGTAGTAGTTGACCAGATCTTCGATGTCGGCCTTGCGAACCCGCAGAGGCGGTACCTTGATGGTCGTGGCCATCAGGCCATCCAGGGCGGGGGCGGCCTGTTCGGAAATCAAAATAATCCGGGCCTGGGCGGTCACCATTGGGGCGGCTTCTCCACTGCGGCTAACGGGCTGATACTGCCCCGTGCGGATGAGCTCAGCCACCGGCGCGACCAGATCTTCCGGTAGCTCCCTGGGGTTGCTGAGCACCAGGGTGCCCTCGCCCAGGGCGGCCAGCAGGCCAGGTTTGCCGCCCACCCGGCCAAACAAGTCAGCCCCGCTAGCCTGGAGCTGGCCACAGTTGACCTGAATCAGCGGCGTGCGGCGCTGGCCAGAGCCGAAGTGGACCAGGGCGGCCAGGTTGTCTTTTTCCACCCCAGGTTCACCGAAAATCAGCACCGGCAGGCGATCGCGGGCCGCCTCCCGAATTTGGTGCCGCAACCGCTCGGCGTAGCGGCTACGGCCAATTACCCCCCGCTTGGCGCGGGGCACCAGGTAGGGGCGCAGCACCGCCTGCCGTTCCTGCTCATAGCTGAACTGAAAGGACAGCCGCCGCACGGCCTCGACCAACTGCTGGGTAAAGGTTTGCAGAATTTCAGGATGCTCGTTCAGCACCGTCTGGAACTGCTCCCGCGCTACGAACCAGAGGGTGCTATCGGTGAGGGTTTGGATGGTTTGCTCCACCGGCTGGTTGAGCAGCAGCGCTTCTAGATTAAGCACGGCACCCGGTAAAAAGCTGAGGCCGCCCAGGCCAGTGTCCAGGGTTTCCAACTTGCCCTGCCAAAGGATGTAGAGCCCAGCCGGATCCTGCCCAGCCTCGACTACGGGCTGCTGAGCCGGTAGAGATATCACCTGAATGCAGCGGGCCAGGGGCAGAATGCTGGCCGGTTGCAGCACGCTGAGGGGGGTACGCTCCTGCAGAAAGGTGGCGCGATCAGATACAGTCATGGCAGTTCCCTACAGTCACCAGGGATAGCCCTATGATGACGGTAAATGCGCTCTGGGTGCCGCTGGCCTTACTCAGCTTAATCATTGCGGCGGCGGTTTGGTTTAGCCGGGTTGATTAAGGGGTTTTCTGGGAAAATAGACTCTTCAGTGGTGGGCAGTGCCCGCCCTACAGGTCTGGAAACCTCCTACGCCTGGGCGGCTTTGAGGTGGTCGGCGATCGCCCCCAGAAACTCCTGCTCCAGGTAAGGTTTTGTGAAGTAATCCGTCGCTCCCAACTGCATGGCCAGCCAGCGGTGCTTGTCGTTACTGCGGGAGGTCAGCATCAGGGTAGGGATTTGGGCCAGGGCTGGATCCTGACGCCGCTGGGTGAGGAACTCAAAGCCGTTCATATTCGGCATTTCGATATCGCAGACAATCAGCCGCACTGCCGCGTTTTGCTGCAGTTGCTCCAGCGCCTCCTGGCCATCGCGGGCCTGGAGCACCCGGTAGCCCGCCCGCTCCAGGGAAATCGCCAGGGTGCGGCGGGAGGTCACCGCATCATCCACCACCAGCACCGTCGTGGTCTGTTGCAGGGCAGCCAGGGAGAGGGGCGGATCCTGGCGAGTTTCAGCCGCCAGGGCGGCCAGGGAGTCCTCAGGGGCCAGGGCCGAGCGCTCCGCTAATTCCTGGTTCAGTAAGTAGTCTAAAAAGGCATTACCGTCAATCACCGGCACCAGGCTGCCATCGCCCAGCACCGTGCAGCCGTAGGCGTAGGGCGGCGGGTTCAGGGCCGTTCCAAAGGGTTTGATCACCGATTCTTGCTCGGTTACCAGGCGGTCTACCTGGATGGCAAACACCTGATCGCCCCGCGCCAGCATCAGCACCGGAGCTTCCCAATCTGAGGGGGAGGGCACCGCCGCCAGCACCTGACTGAGGGGAATTTCTGGCAGCAGGCAGCGGTAGGACAGCAAATCGCTGAGGCGATACAGAGACACCTGGCGATTTTGCCAGGTAATAGTGGGCTGCTCCCCCTGGTGGGTAAGTTGCTCGGCACGGGGGATGAGAATCTCAGTAATACTATCGCTGCGGAAGGCAATGGGGGTGGAGCCCACAAAACAAATCAGCAGGTTGACGATGCTCAGCGTCATCGGCAGCGACAGGATGAACTGGGTACCCTGGCCAGCTACAGACTGTACGGCTACCGTTCCCTTTAGCAGGCGAATCTGCTCGCGCACCACATCCAGCCCAATGCCCCGGCCCGATAGCTCACTGACCTGCTCAGCGGTAGAAAAGCCCGGCTCAAAGATATACCGCGAAAGCTGGTCGGCCCTGGCCTCTGCCGCTTCTGCCGCCGTTAACCAGCCCAGGGCCACCAGCCGCTGGCGCACCCGTTCCAGGTCAAGCCCGCGGCCATCGTCGCTAATCTCAATCACCACCTGGCGACCGCGATAGTAGGCCCGCATAGCCATTTGCCCCACCTCTGGTTTGCCCTGGCGAGAGCGCTCCTCTGGTGGCTCCAGGCCGTGGTCAAAGCCGTTGCGCAGCAGGTGGAGCAGGGGGTCGTAGAGCTTTTCCAGTACTGCCTTATCAACCAGTAAATCTACGCCCTCCAGGGTGAGCTCAGCGGGTTTGCCGTAGGTATTGGCCAGGTCGCGCAGCACCCGTGGAAAGCGGTTAAACACCTGGCCCAGGGGCACCATGCGGGCGTACATCAAATCATCCTGCACCTGGGCGAGCATTTTGCGGTGCTGCCCCAGCAGTTGGTCAGACTGGCGATTAAACAGGGCAATATCCGCCGCCACCTCCTCCAACTGCACCATTTCTTCCAGCAGAGTTTGGGTGTAGGTGTAGAGGGCGGTGTAGGTATCCATTTCCAACGAGTCAAACCCCAGAGCGCGGGCCATTGTCGCAGAAGACTCGACCACCGCCGCCCCAATGGCGACGGGCTGGCGCTGGCGTTCAGGGGCAATCAAAATCTGGTCAGACACGCCCTGAAGCTGCTCCACCGTGTTGCGAACTCGCTCAAAGCGATCCATCAACTCCTTCAGGGCCAGGCGAATTTGGTTGGTTTGCAGGGCCAGACCATTGCGGTTAATGGTCAACTCACCGAGCTGGTTTTCTAGCCGGGCCAACCGCTGGGTATCCACCCGCACCGTCAGCCCTGGGGTGAGGGGCAGGGCTGGCGTGTCTACGGTTAACTCAATGGCGCTGGCAGAGGGCAAGCTGAGCGCCTGACCCGGCGGCGGCGTAACCTGCTCAGGTGCAGCTAGAGGCAGCGAGGGTTGCCCAGCCGTAGCGGCCCGGCTAATCTGGGGCACTCCATCGCCAAACAGCGCTTCCAGGGAAGCTGACGCGCCCGCGGCTGGCGGTTGGTCAGCCGTAGCAGAGGCTGCACTGGCAGATGGATCCATCTCCAGGTCAGGTTGAGCCAAACCCTGAGCAACCAGCTCCTCCAGGTCGCCCAGTCCCGCCGCTGTAAGCGCCTGGTTGTGGGCCAGCCACTCTAACGCCTCGGCCTCTGTGGATAGGGTAGCCCACCAGTCGTTGGTAGACAGTTGGGGCGCGGGTAAGGGCTCTGGAGCGGCTGGAGGCGCGCCTGGGACAATGGCGGACTCAATCACCAGAGCGCTGAGCGCCGCAGACGGTTCGCCCCCCGTAGTAGGCTCCTGGCTCAACACCGCCTCTCGGCCCCGGCGAAAATCCTCCAGGGCCAGGCGAGTAATTTCAACCGCTCGATGAGGATGGGTCGCCAGGGCTTGCAGGGCGGTTTGGGCAATCTGGGCAAAACCCGGTAAATCCAGCAATTCCGCAAAACCCAGAAAGATCTCGGCCTGGGCGCGCAGTTCCCCCGCTACTTCGTAGGCGTTGGGCTGTTCAAGCACGGCTACCAGGCAGTCTAGCCCCTGCTGGACATCCACCTCAAAAATAGAGGTGGCCATGTCAAAGCCCAAATCCGAAGAACTGGGGAGAAAGTTCTCCGTTTCAGCAATGGCGCTGGCAAGCTGAATTTCCAGCCCCTGGAGAATGGGGTCGGCCTGAGCCAGGGCCAAATCACCATCAAAGTGCCCCTGGGTGAGTTGCTCAGTAAGGGGTTGCCGCAAGCAGTCGAAGGCGCTGAGCAACTGACTTTCCAAGTCGCTATCAAGGGTCAAGCTTTCGCTATAGAGCGCCTTAAACAGAGTTTCCAGGCGGTGGGCGATGGCCTTGATCGGCTCCAAACCCACACTAGCCGCTCCCCCCTTGAGGGAATGGGCCGCCCGCATAATCTGATGCACCTCCCCTGTATCTCGCCCCTGGCGCAGAGCCAGTAGCCCAGACTCAATGGTTTGCAGCAGCTCCGGAGCTTCTTCCAAAAAGAACTGGTAGGCTTGGTCGCGGATGTCGGGGTGGGTAGGCATAGGAGGAGGGGGGCGATTTTGGATTTTGGATTGGCGATTTTGGATTGGCAATTTTGGATTGGCGATTTTGAGTTTTGAGTTTTGAGTTTTGAATTCCCCTCTAAGGC
>CAYUBC010000256.1:0-2006 GCA_964442885.1 uncultured bacterium
TGCGGGGGCTACAAACCTTACCGCTGCGAGTCCGCTCTCAAGCCCAAGCTGCTCAGACGGTGGCCCGCTGGCTCCAGCAGCATCCGGCCATTGAGCGGGTGCTGTACCCTGGCTTACCCGATCATCCGGGCCACGCGATCGCCCAGCGCCAAATGCAGGGCTATGGTGGCTTACTCTCCATCCAGGTGAGGGATGGGGCAGAGCGGGCACTAGCGGTGGCAGCTAAAACTCAACTCTTTATCCGCGCTACGAGCTTTGGTGGTCCCCACAGCACCCTGGAACATCGGGCCTCCATAGAGGCTCCTGGCACCCAAACTCCTCCTAATTTGCTGCGGCTCTCCATTGGGCTAGAACACGTTGAGGATCTCATTGCCGATTTAGAGCAGGCGTTGGAGATGTAGAAGAATCGCTATACTGTCGGTTGGCTCGTTTCTTGGTCGTTCCCTATGGAGTCACACTGGCTCGCTTCAGGAGTATTGGGCACCCTCAGCGCCATCGTCATCGCTGCTCCGGCCCGGGCAGCAACCTTGCAGCACTGGTGGTTTGATGCCCAAACTAATCAACTGGTGTTTACCACCGATGCTGGCGTTCAACCTCGCGCCCAGATGGTGTTTGGGCCAACTCGCGTGGTTATCGATCTACCCAATACGCAGATGGGCGGCACTACCACCCGTCAGACGGTAGGCGGTGCCGTTCGAGAGGTGAGGGCAGGCCAGTTTGACCGCCAGACCACTCGCCTGGTGATTGAGCTGGCCGCGGGCTATACCCTTGACCCCCAGGCCGTTAGGGTGCAAGGGGTGCGCCCCAACCAGTGGGTGGTGCAGTTGCCTGCGCCGGTACAAGCCGCTCCCAGTACGGCTACCCCCTCTGCGGGAGCGATTCCCCCACCCAGCACAACGGCTAATCAAATACAGGGCAACACTGGCACCGGCGCTGAAGCTACCTTGAATGGAGTCGTGGCCACCGGCGATGGATTTTTAATCAAACTTAGCGGGGTAACTCCAGACCCCACTGTGGAGATTAGGGGCGATGGGCCGGATGATCGCACGGTCATCATCGACTTGCCCAACACCGCTGTAGCGGCTGATTTGCGGCCCCAGGAGTTACCTAACTATCGCTACAGCATTATTGCCTGGGAAGTAGCTCAGCAAAACACGACCCCAGCCTCTACCCGCATTACCCTCAGGCTGGCTCCCGGGAGCCCTGACTGGCGAGCCCTGCGCAACAGCAGCGGGGTAATTGTGCTGCCCCCCAGCGGCGTACCCATTAGCTCCGTGCTGGATGAACCCCTGCCGACGGTGGGCGCAACCCCCCCTCCTGCCCCCAGCGTTGCTCCCACGCCCCCCCCAGTTCAACCTGTGCGGCCTGCCCCCCCTACAGCCCAACCGGCCCAGCGGCCTGCCGCACCCGGCTTACCCAGCACGCCTAACCAGCGCGTCGTCGTTGTGATTGATCCTGGCCACGGTGGGCGTGATCCCGGTGCAGTGGGTATTAATGGCCTGCAAGAGAAGCAGGTAATTTTCCCTATTTCCCTACGGGTGGCCGAGTTGCTAGAACAGCAGGGGGTGGCGGTTGTGCTGACCCGCCAGGACGATAGCACCCTGGATTTACAGGCGCGGGTGGATGTGGCCAATCGGGCCATGGGAAGTCTGTTTGTCAGCATTCACGCCAATGCCATTAGCCTCAGCCGTCCCGATGTTAACGGCATTGAAACCTACTTCGCCTCCGAAACCGGGCGGCGTCTGGCGGCTACGCTGCAAGCCAGTATGCTGTCGGCTACGGGCATGAACGATCGCGGCGTCAAGCAGGCCCGATTCTACGTCCTGCGCCACACGGCTATGCCAGCCGCCCTAGTGGAGGTTGGGTTTGTGACCGGTGCCCAAGACGCCCCCCGACTGGCCGATCCGGCCTGGCGAGAGACCATGGCCCAGGCCATTGCACGGGGGATTTTGCAGTACATTCAGCAAGGCATCTTCTGTGCCGTCCACATCGTCCAAGACAATCAC
>CAYUBC010000256.1:2016-5978 GCA_964442885.1 uncultured bacterium
ATTCAGCAAGGCATCTAGAGAAGAGAAAAAAGGGGTTGATTAGAATGGGGGCATCAGGGGAATGTTGACAGAGCCATCCAAAGAGTAGTGGAAACGGAATTGCGAGCGATGAGAATGGACGCCGTTGGGGGTCGATTTAGGGGCAGAGTTAGGCCCCTGGGGTTGGGGGGACTGGTGCTGGGTTCACTATCGGGGCTGATGCTGGCCCAGCCTATGACCTGGGCCGTTGAGCCGCCGCAGTCAGGCTCAGCACAGAATTCTCTTTGCCCAGCGCCGGTGCTGTCTCGGCTGGTTCGTCATCGAGTCGTAGCGGGGGAAACGACTGAGTCTATTGCCCAGCGCTACGGGTTGATAGCCCCTACTATTGTGGGCCTTAATCCAGCCTTGCAGTCGGGTCGGGTGACTGTGGGCCAGGAACTGCTGATTCCTCCCTACAATGGCATTCGGGTCAGTGTGACCCCGGGGCAAACCTGGCAGCAGGTCGCGGAAGCTTACAACAGCCGGGCCGACGTGTTGTTTGAGGTGAATGGTTGTGTCAGCACGGTGCCCGGCAGCATCTTTATTCCGGGGGTGAACTGGTTTCCGGGTGTTCGCACGGCGGCTACCCCAGGGGCCAACCCCGAACCTAGCCGTAGTCCTCTGCAGGGATATCCCCTTCCTGGCCGCGCCGATGTGATTATGAATTATGGCTGGCAACCGGATCCCAACCAGGACAAGTTGGTGTTTAACACGGGGGTGGCGCTGGCGGCGGCAGAGGGCACTGCGGCTCTGGCCGTGGGAGCAGGCACCGTCGCCTTTGCAGGGGTAGATGCGGTCTATGGCAACCTGGTAGTGATTAACCATGCCCAGGGTTTGCAAACCCGTTACGCTAACCTGGAGGAAGTGAATGTTAGGGTAGGGCAGCCGGTGCGACAGGGCGATCGCATCGGTCAGGTTGCTTCTGGGGATGAGGATGGGGATGGGGATGCAGCCTCTTTCCTGTTCTTTGAGGTGAGGCTAAACTCTACCGTGGGTTGGGTGGCCCAGGATCCCCAAGACTTTGTTCCGGCTATGGTGATTCTGAACTAGTATTATGGGTTTAGGCTTAGGTCGTTCATGGTGGTGCGGCGCTCTGTGAAGCATTTCCCGGCTACGGATTCCCCTCTCTTGGCTGAGGCCCAGGCGTCAGCTTTAGCACCAAGGCTTTTGTGGGTGCAGGTGTTGACCTACCGGCCCTTGTTTTTGCTGGGCAGCCTGTGGTTGGCCCTGGTATGTGCTTCAGCGGTGGCCTACCATCACCTCATGTTTACCGAACCGCCAGCGGGGACTGAGCCAGCCCTGTCTAAAGCTGAGGTCGTGCCGTCGCAAACTCCTACGGCGTTGGCTGATGTAGACGCGGATGCCTCCCTGCGGGGCCAGGCATTGGCCCCGGCTGATGAAGCACCCGCTTCCCCTCCTTCCCCCTCCAACCTAGGCCCAGCGGTCACCCTATGGGGGCTAATGAGCTTAGTAGGCTTGTGCGCCCTGGGCTGCTTTGTGATTAGCCAACAGGCCAAGGCCACGCCGCGCCCGTCGCAGCTTCCTAAACGGCGCTTGAAAAAGCGCCGGGCGTCATTGCCCGTGGTGATTAAGCCAACCGGGCCTAAGCGCCTGGCCCCCTACCAACCCCAGCGCGATGGTGTGATTGTTCAGGGCGGCCCGCTGCTAAAAGCGGTGGATGAGACCCAGGGTCACCTCCAACCAGCCACCCTTGTCGATACTCAGGGTCAAGCGCCAGCCGCAAAGCTGACGGCTCAGGTTTCATACATTCCATACAAAGGGGGTGTTCCCTCGGTTTCTCGGCCACCGGCTAGCAGGCTGGGTGATAATGACCGGAGCCAATCGCAGCCTACCCCTTCACCTCGGCTGCGGCCTCGGCAGGAGCTAGTTGCTCTGCCGGCTCTAACGCCTTACCAGCCCGCTGTTGTGCCTGAGGCAGAGGTGCATCCCTTAGATTGGTCAGAGGCCAGCATTGCCCACACCCTTGACCTGCGGCAGCGACACTCGCTGTCCTCCTGGCTGTAATGGTGTCCTGGCAGTAAAGTCATGGAGTAGGGTCGCGGCAGTTAGGGCTTTGAGTCATCTTCCAGTTATTTTTCATCCTGACTATGTTGCACCGTTGCCCGTGGGGCATCGGTTTCCCATGCCTAAGTTTGCGCTGCTGCGCGATCGCCTACTCAAGGATGGCGTCATCACCCCCAACCAGATCTATCAACCAGGAGAACCCCCGACCGATTGGCTGGAACTCGTCCATGAGACGGGCTACGTCAGGGCGTATCGTCAGGGAAATTTGGATTTAAAGGCCCAGCGTCGCATTGGCCTGCCCTGGAGTCCGGCGCTAGTCAAGCGTACCTGCACAGCGGTAGGGGGGACGATTCTAACCGCTAAGCTGGCCCTGGAATATGGGCTGGCTTGCAATACCGCTGGCGGCACCCACCACGCCTTTCCCAGCTATGGGTCGGGATTTTGCATCTTTAACGACCTGGCGATCGCCACCCGCGTCCTGCAATCTCAACAGCGGGTGCAGCGGGTACTCATTCTGGATTTAGATGTGCATCAGGGGGATGGCACCGCCTGGATTTTTCGCAATGATCCCAGGGTGTTTACCTTTTCCATGCACTGCGCCGACAATTTCCCGGCCCGTAAGCAGGTCAGCGATTTGGACATACCCCTGGCCCCTGGTCTGGACGATGCAGACTATCTGCGCTGCCTGGCCCAGGCCGTGCCGGATGTGCTGACTCAAATTAACCCCGATCTGGTGCTTTATGATGCCGGGGTAGATCCCCACCGGGATGATCGCCTGGGCAAGCTAGCTCTCACTAATACGGGGCTCTATGAGCGGGATCGCTGGGTGCTGGATACCTGTGTGGGGGCCGGGTATCCGGTGGCCTGCGTAATTGGCGGCGGCTATGGCGATTCCATGACCGATCTCATCTTCCGCCATTCTCTGTTGCATCGGGCGGCAGTGGAGGTTTTCCAGCGCCGCTGCCTTTAGCAATTTGCTATAGTCGGCACTATGACCTGGACGATTGCTACCTTTTACAAATTTGTGCCCCTGACTGAGTTAGACCGTTTGCAAGGGGAGCTGCTGGCTCAATGCCAGCAGAGTGATCTACGCGGCACAATTCTGCTGGCTCCGGAGGGCATCAACGCTACGGTGGCGGGCTCTCGCCAAGGGCTTGACGCGCTCCTAGCCTGGTTGCATCACCACCCGGACATTGGCTCCTTTGCGCATCAGGAATTTGTTGCTACTGTAGCCCCCTTTGAGCGCCTCAAGGTCAAGCTGAAGGACGAGATTGTGGCCCTGGGTAGGCCCGATATTGACCCTAATCATCAGGTGGGAACCTACGTGGAGCCCCAGCACTGGAACCAGTTGATTACTGCGCCCGATGTTGTGGTAATCGACACGCGCAACGCCTTTGAGGTGGAAATGGGCACCTTTCCAGGTGCTATTAACCCAAACACGCGGGCTTTCCGCGAGCTACCGGCCTACGTTGAGGCCCAGTTCAACCCGGCCCAGCATAAAAAAATAGCCATGTTCTGCACAGGCGGCATTCGTTGCGAAAAAGCCACGGCCTACCTGTTAAATCTGGGGTTTGAGCAGGTCTATCACCTCAAAGGTGGCATCCTCAACTATTTGAATCAAATGCCCCCGACCGATAGCCTCTGGCAGGGGGAGTGCTTTGTGTTTGACGATCGCGTGGCCGTCGATCACACCCTCCAGCCCAGTCCCTATGTCCTCTGTGGCGGTTGTGGTCATCCTCTTAGCCCAGCCGAGCAGGCTGCCCCTCACTACGAGCCGGGGATCGCCTGTCCTTACTGCTATGCCACCCTCAGCCCGGAGCGCCGGGCCCGTTTGGCCGAGCGCCAACCCCAGCAGACGGGCTCAGGAGGCTAGGGCGTGTCATCAATTACAACCGAAACCCTTGCAGGATAAGCCCTAG
>CAYUBC010000257.1:0-4838 GCA_964442885.1 uncultured bacterium
CGAGGCTACGCCAACGCGCAGCAATGCACCAACAGGAAAGATGGCAATGGGTACCTTATTTTCTTGCACGTCCCTAAGCCCTAAAAAGGCGCTTTAGAATTTGAGGGAAGCACGTCAAACTGGGGATTAGACTGTTGCGAACGCCATTTTCTAAAGTCAGCCGTCTTCAACGGTACGAGAGCAACTGGTTTCGGGTGCTGTTTAGCCTGCGGGGGTCAGTGATTCTGGCGGTCATGCCGAGAACGCTGCTGTGTGCGCTGTTTGCCCTGGTGATTTACGGGCTGTATCTGCGAGAATGGCCGGTATCGTCTCCTATTTTGGGGACTTTGGTGCCGAGTCTGGTGTTAGGTCTGTTGCTGGTGTTTCGTACCAACACCGCCTACGAGCGCTTTTGGGAAGGGCGCAAGCTCTGGGGCAATGTCGTCAACCTGACCCGCAACCTGGCCCGCAATATTTGGGTAACCGTTCAAGAACACCAGCCCGCTGACCACACGGCTAAAATTGTCGCCATTCGTCTGCTGCCTGCCTTTGCGGTGGCGATGAAGCTGCATCTGCGCAGTGAGCCGCCCAATCAAGACTTGGCCAACCTGGTTTCTGCCGAGCAGTTCACGAAACTCCAGGGCATGAATAACCCACCTCTGGAGGTGGCGTTTTGGCTGGCCGACTATCTGCAAACCCAGGCCGCCCAGGGCAAGCTCAACCCTTACCAGCTCGCCGCCTGCCTGAAAGCGCTGGATGGCCTGGTGGATGCCCTCGGTGGTTGCGAACGCATTCTTAAAACGCCCATTCCAATGGCTTATTGCATTCATCTGAAGCAGCTACTGCTGCTCTACTGCCTGGCTCTGCCCTTTCAAATGGTGGCGTCGGTAGGCTGGGGAACGCCGCTCCTGGTTGGTTTGATTAGCTTTGCTGTATTTGGCATTGAAGAAATTGGCATTGAAATCGAAAATCCCTTTGGTCACGACGCTAACGACTTGCCCCTGGACGCGATTTGCCGCACCATGCAGCAAAATATTAACGACCTCATCTCCCTAGCGCCCGCTTGTAGAACATGGCATCAACCCCTGGTTAATCTGCCCCTTAGTATGGAGGCAGACCACCAGTAGCCCAATTGACACAGACAGAATTGGGGCTCTGATGTACCGTTATGGGTGACGATGCTCCTTGGGGCTGACCGTTTAACTAAGGCGACTTCTGAAAAAGAGTTTCCCCAATGGTGGGCAGTGCCTACCCTACAGCGGCTACAGTCGCTGGCTTTAAGCAGGTATCTTCTTTTTTGGAAATCTCCTAAGGCAACCCTTCGCACAAATGGAATTGGGTTAACTCTGTCATGGCTATTAACTCCGATCCAAATTTGCCTGCCCCCCAGCCGCCTGTACGCCCCTCCAGATTGCGGCGTTGGGGTAAGCGGCTGGCGATCGCTGGTGGTCTGCTCGTGGTTGGCGGCGGGGCAGCGGGCTGGTGGGGCTACAGCTTTTTGCGGCGAGAGTTACCCCAATTTTTGCAAGACAACCTCAGCGAAGCCCTGGGACGCCCCATCAAAGTCGGCGAATTTCAGCGCTTTAGCCCCACCGGCGTGCGCCTAGGGCCATCCATTGTGCCCCCCACCGAAGCGGATTTTTCCTGGGTTAAAGCTAGGGCGCTAGAGGTAAACTTTAACCCGGTAGAGCTAATTTTTACCCGCACCCTGCGCCCAAGTTTGCTGTTTATTGAGCCTGAGATGGCGGCTAAACAGGGGTTTGATGGCAAATGGCGATTGCATGTGCCCCGCTCAATGGGGGTGCGCCGGGGGATTAAAACCGAGCTACGCAGCGTTGAAATTCGCAATGCCGACCTAGTAATTGGGCCAATCTCGCGCTCCTCCATTGTGGAATTGCCGGAGGGCGTGACCAGCGCCACGCTGATTGTGCTGGAGGGCGTTGACCTGAAGGTGCGCTTTAGGGGCGAGAACAATCAAACTGTTTCCCTCAACTTAAATGGCCAGGTGGGTAATGGCGGTTTTCTGGTACGGGGCGAGGGGCAGATGGATACCCGCCAGCTTAACCTGGCGGTACAGGCCCACCAAATTCGCATCGCCACCATCAACCCCCTCCTGGGCGGCAATTTGTTTATCCGCGATGGGGTGCTGTCTACTAACCTGGAACTCAAGTATCGCCCTGAGCAGGCCGACCCGCTGACGGTCACCGGCACTACGCGACTGCGCGACGGCGATATAGTCCTAACGGATTTGCCCTCCCCATTTCAGGATATTGACGGCACCCTGGTGGCCAATGGGGTGGGGGGGCGAGTTGAGAATAGCTCCCTCAAATTTGGCCCGATTCTGGTGAAGGCCGAGGGCACCGTTGATCTCAAGCAAGGTCACAACCTGTTTGTTACCCTGCCCAGCGTCAGCCTGGCGGACGTAGAAGCGGCTCTGGCCCAATCCCTACCGCTAGGGGCCGAGGGGCGCTTTCAGGTCAACACCCACATTACCGGCGAATTGATGGAGCCCCAGGTATCCGGTCGGCTCAATAACCTGGAGACCGTGCAGGTCGATCGCCTCGGTCTGGACACGTTAACCGCTCAGTTTGCCGCCAATTTGAACAGCTTTACCCTTGACCAGGCCACCCTTAGCCCCGTCACTGGCGGCACTGTCACAGCCCAGGGTCAGGCCCGCTTTAGCCCGGACAATTGGCGTCGTCCCGACCTCAAGGCCACGGTTCAAACAGACTTACTGCTGGATGAGCTGGCCACCCTCTATGACCTGCCCTTACCGGCCACCTTCCAACTAGGGCCGCTACTGGCAGAGGCCCAGGTGACGGGCACTCCCGATAATCTCCAGGGGTTAGCCGACTGGCAGTTGCCCCAGGCTACTTTTCCTGGCCAGGGGCGAGTTACCTACCAAGATCGCCGCATTCAAGCGCCTGAGGCCCTATTTCAAGTTGGGGCAGGCACCCTCCAGGCCCAGGCAGACGCCAATTTAGACACCTTAAGCTGGCAAGCCGCCGTGACGGGGTCGCGCCTGGGCTTAGGGCTGCTCTCGCCCCAACTGCGCGGCACCTTAGATACTGACCTGACCGCATCGGGTTCTCTCAATAACCTTAATTTCCAGGGCATTCAGGCCGATGGCAGCCTGCAATTATCCAACGCCATTCCGCTGAATTGGCCTGGGGCGGAGCAACTCATGCCTGGCCCGCTCAACGCTCGCTTTGCCTGGACGGGCCAACGGTTGGAAATTCCGGAAGCAACCGCGACCAACCTCTATGCCAGCGGTGGAGCCGATGTGGCCTTTTCTCCCCAGGGTGGCCTACCGGAAATTTCGGGAATGGCGTTTATCGCCCGCCTCACTGACCTGGACTTGAGCGCCGCCTATGGGCTGTTGGACGGCCCCGAATGGCTGCGCCCCAGCGGTTTAGTTAGTTTTGACGGCACCCTGCGAGGCCGCCTGCGCGATCCGCAAATTGCCGGTACCGCTGGGCTACGCCAGTTTGCGATGAACCAGCGGCGGTTAATTGGGGATGTAGTCGGGCCGATTCGGGCGTCGCTATCCCAGGGGGCTGAGCTGGACTTGCGGGGCGATCGCGCCGAAATCTCAGCCGCCATTGACCCCAGCCTGCGCCCTAATACGTTTCGGCTCACTAACGGGGAGTTTTTTGCTGAAGGCCACCGCCAGGGTGAAACCCTCCATGCCACCGTTCACAATTTTGACCTGGGTGCCCTGGCCCTGCGCCCGCTAACAACGCCCGACTTAGGTGTTCTAAATGGTCTAATTGATGCTGTCGCTGAGGTCGATCTAACCACCCTGCTTGACCCAGTTCTCTCGGCCAGGTTCACGGTTAAGCAACCAGGGTTAGGGGTGATCGCGGCCCACAGCCTCACCGGTCAATTAGCCTACCGCGATGGGGCAGCCCTGCTTTCTGGCGGCAGTCTGCAACTGACGCCTGATACACAATTTCTGATCACCGGGAGCGGCCAACTCTTTCCTGCCTGGCAGGCCAGGGCGGCCATTACCGCTAACCAGGTCGATGTCCAGGATACGCTTCAGGCTCTCAGCCTCTATAGCTACGGCGACGTTAGCCGTCTCCTGACTCCTGCACCCCTGGGCCGCGCTGCGGATCTGGCCATAAACTCGGCAGGAGCTTCCCAATCGTCGCTGCTGGAGCAGGCTACCCTGGCCAGGGCGATGCGCAGCCTGGGCGAGTTAGTAGAGCGCCAACAGGCCAGTGCCCTGCTGCCCAGCCTTAACCAGCTTGAAGGGCAACTGTCCGGCACTCTGGGCATCGCCGCCTCTCAAGCAGCGGGGTTGAGCGCTGAGTTTGACTTTGCTGGCCAAAACTGGGCCTGGGGTCGCTACGACTTCGACAACCAGTTCATCGCCCAGGGCCGTTTTCATGACCAGACCTTATCCCTCAATCCGGTGGAATTTCGGGCTGGCGAAACCCGCCTGAGCCTGCTGGGTGATGTTTCCCTCCAGGAATCTGACCTGAATGTACAGGCGGCAGGGCTTCCCCTCACCGCTGCCGCCAACCTGCTGGAATCGCCCCTGGCCATTACCGGGTTGCTCAACCTGGAGGCCCACCTGACCGGAGCCTATACCAATCCAACCTTGACTGGAGAGTTTGCGGTTGACCAGGCCAGCATCAACCAGCAGCCATTTCAGGACATTGGCAGCACTTTTCAGTATCAAAACGCCTACGTTACGGTGGATGGCCGGGTGGTTGGCCCATCGCCAGAACCGCTGCTGTTTTCTGGCACCGTACCCTTGGCGCTGCCGTTTATGACGGTGCAACCGGCCAGCGACCAGATCGCGCTCCGGGCCACCCTCAAGGACGATGGATTTTCCCTGGTAAACCTGTTTA
>CAYUBC010000257.1:4848-5972 GCA_964442885.1 uncultured bacterium
GGCCGCGCCACCCTCGATATCCGCCTGGGCGGTACGCTCAGGCAACCGCTGCTGTCGGGGGTGGCCGCCTTTGATGACGCCGCGTTTACCAGCCCGGTGTTGAATGCGTCCCTGAACGAGCTAACCGGAGCCGTCAATTTTCGCGACAGCCATATTCAGGTAGACTCCCTCACGGGCAGGTTGTTTGAGGGTAACGTTGCACTGAGCGGGCAGTTGCCCCTAACCTCCCGGAGCGCCAGGGGCACCGAGCCAGGTTTGACCCTGGCCCTGGCAGATTTAGACTTTAATTTCGCCAACGAAGTGCGCAGCCAGGTAAAGGGTGAGCTAAAGCTGACTCAGGCCCTCCTCGACCCCGTGTTAGGAGGCAATGTGCAGTTGCAAAATTCCCAGGTGGTGGTGGGGCGAGAACTGACCCGCCTGGCCAATGCGGCCCTGAACCCGGCCCCCCAGATTGAGAAAGTCACCGCGATCGCCCGCCGCGTCATTGAGCGAGTCCCCCTGCACCTGGAGGATCTGCAGATTGGGCTAGATTCGACCCGCGTTAAGGCTCCGCCATTGTTTTCGTTTTTATTGTCGGGGGATTTAGTCGTGAGTGGCCCGCTCAACGACCTCTATGGCGAGGGCAGCCTTTACCTGCTGGACGGCTGGGTGCAAACCATCACCACGGAATTTTTCCTGGAGCCCAGCCATGACAATCAAGTCATCTTTCTACCCCAGGCTGGGCTAGACCCGTACCTGGACGTGATTCTGCTGGCCAACGTGCCCTTTCAGCGCAACTACAACATCAACCGCACCAATACCACCACCGGGGCGGCGGAAATTCCCAACATTAATCCTCTGGGCAGCAACACAGTCTTCGATGAACTGCTGGTGGAAGCGCGCATCCAAGGCCATGCCAGCCGCCTGTTTGAGAACCTGGAACTAACACGCAACCCGCCCTACTCCCAGGAGCAACTGCTGGGTATGGTGTCTGGCGGCTACCTGTCAGATTTGGGCGGGGCAGAACCCACCCTGGCCCTGGGTTCTAACCTGCTGAGCGCCCTCACCGCCGATACCCAAGACTCCGTTGCAAATGCCCTGGGGCTACGTCGCCTGCGCCTCAATGCCGCGACCATTCTGCCCTC
>CAYUBC010000258.1:0-5964 GCA_964442885.1 uncultured bacterium
AGGTTCAGCCGCCGCCGGCCGGAGAGGTTTTCCAAAATGTTGACGCGGGTATAGATGTCGCCCAGGCCAATGGGCTGCGTCATATCCAGCACCCGCATGGTGCCGCAGCGGGTTTGGATGTCGGCCCGTACCTGGGCGCGAATGGTTCTTACCAAGCTGTCGATATCTGGCTCAGATTCGCTGGATTCTGTAGATGCAGGGGAAGATTTTAGTTCAGCAACGTTTTCCCAGGCCAGGTCTAGGGCGTTACAAAAGCTGACGAACAGCTTTTTGCTGACGGGTTTGCTGGAACAAAACTTGACCGCAGGCTGACGGCTACAGTCGCATTTCTTGGCCAGATCCTCGCGGCTCCAGCCTTGGGCGGTCAAAGCTCGATTAATTTGCTGAATGCCGTCTTGGGTAGCGGTGAGCGATCTCTCTGCCATGCCGTGTATGTCCTGCTTTACCCGCGCTTTTAACTCAGATTAACGCAAGTCATCCCCAACTCACACCTAACTCATACCGTCTGAAACCCTTGCGGGGACTGAACTTTCAAGGCTTCTCAAGGATGATGAATTCATCCAAAGCATAACGGAGTTCACCATGCCGCAGCCCAACCTCTCCTCCCCTTTCAAACCGGCCTTTGCCACCGTGCTATCCCTCACCCTGGCCTCTGGGGGCACTGCCCTGCATCTGGCCAGCCAGCCTATCCTCACCGAGCCGCAAACCCGCATCCTGGACAGCGCCCTCGGCATGTGGACACTGGGAGCTACCACGCTAATTGGCCTACTGGGGGCCGGTGCCGTCACCAAAAGCAACAACAGCCAGGAGGATTAAGCTGCACCGATGGAGTGCCAGACCCCAGGGATTTTCAAAATCCCTGGGGTCTAACCGCCCAACTTCAGCCAACGCCCTTTAAGCAGTGCTCTGAAAGGTCGGCAATGATGCCAAACTCAAAGTCGTAGACTAGGTCTTTTAATTTCTGCATCAAAATAGCTTGCTCTGGCGGAATTTGCTCGATGAGGGCGGCGATGGCTTCGTCTCGGCCTAGCTGGGCTGCCCTGTGAATCTCCGCCAGCCAGGGGTGGGGCATGATGGCCAGGTCTGCCGCCGTGAGCGGGGCGGCAACGCCAGCTGGGGCGCTGTTGCGGTGGGCCGTTGAGTCTTCAGCGGCGGCATAGATGAGTTGCATATCCAGGTGTTCGGCCATTTTGCGGAGCAGCGCATCGGTACAGAAGGGCTTGCTGATGTAGTCGTTGCAGCCTGCGGCCAGGGCCAGGGCGCGATCCTCTGGAAAGGCTTGAGCCGTCAGGGCAATGATCACTGTGGGCGACGGAGGGCTGGGGTGGCTCAGACCTGAGTCGGCCTGATGACCGGGGTGATTACCGTTGCGGTGACCATTGCGGTGGCCATTACGGTGGCTGGTAGAGTGCCCGTTAGCCAGATAGTCCGTGGCCTGACGCTCCAGCGCCCGGATGTGCTGGGTCACTTCGTAGCCGCTTAACCCTGGCAGGCGAATATCCATCCAAATCAGGTGGGGTTGCCAATTCTGCCAGATTTGCAGCGCCGCTTCCCCGGAGGCGGCTTCTTGAATATTTAAGCCAATAGGGTGCAGCAACTTAGCCAGCAGCAGCCGGTTCTCGGTTTGGTCATCCACAATGAGAACGCGGTAGCCCGGATGGTTGGGTAGCAAACCGACCACCTGGCGGGCGCTAGCGGCATCGGGCACGCTATTTTCAGGCACCAGGCTAACGGGAAGCGTGAAAGAAAAGGTGCTGCCTGCCCCTAAACGGCTACGCACCGTAATTTCGCCACCCATCAACTGCACCAGGCGACGACTAATTGACAGCCCTAGCCCAGTGCCCTCCAGGGATTGTTTGCCCACAGCCGTTTGCGTAAAGGCTTCAAAAATCAGGTTAAACTCCTGGGGGGCAATGCCCAGGCCGCTGTCTTCCACCTCAAACAGTAGCCTTACCGAGGCCTGGGATGCCAGCCCCTCACTCACGCTGACCCGCAGCCGCAGGCCGCCCTGGGAGGTAAATTTGACTGCATTGCTGAGGAGGTTTAGCAGCACCTGCTCCAGCTTTTGGGCATCTACCTCAATGTATTGCGGCACATTGGGGAGAATTTCTAGCTGAAAGTACAGATTTTTGCGGTTAACGGGCTCACTCAAGGTTTGACGAACCAACTGGAGGTGCTTGAACAGGTCAATGGGTTGGTTGTCGAGGGTGATTTTGCCTGCTTCAATTTTCGACTTATCCAGAATGTCGTTAATCAACCGCAGCAGGTACTGGCCATTGTTATGGATAACGTTGAGGGAGTCGCGAAAGTCTGACGGTAGGTAGGGACTCTGCTGCATCAGTTGAGAAAATCCCAAAATGCCGTTGAGGGGGGTGCGCAGTTCATGGCTCATATTGGCCAGAAAGATGCTTTTGGCCTGGTTTGCGGCCTCAGCCTCGGCCTTGGCCTGTTTTAGCTCCTCCTCGGCCTGCTTGCGAGCGCGAATATCCTGCACCATGCTGATTACGCCTACGGGCTGACCCTGGCGATCGCACAGCAACGCCTTAGTAGACTGCACCCATACGGTTTTGCCCTGGGGGGTGATGTAGCGTTTTTCCATCACACTCTGAAGCTGCTTGCCCGTGGCCAGACGTTGAAATGCTTCCAGGCAAAGGGGGCTATCCGCCGGATGGATGATGTCTGCAAAGTGGCGATTGAGCAAAGCTGAGGCTGCGTGGCCCGTAATGTCGCAAAATCGTTCGTTGACCTGGAGCAACTGCCCATCCAGACTGACGATGCTAATGCCTAAGGGGCTTTGCTCGTACAGACTGCGAAAGCGTTCTTCACTGTCGCGCAGTTCGGCGGTACGCTGCTCAACCTTGGCCTCTAGCTCCTGGTTCAATTGCTGGAGCTGGAGTTCGGCAAGTTTGCGATCGCTCACATTGCGAATCATACACAGCACCGCATTCGCCTGATAGGGAACGATTCTGATTTCCTCGTACTGAACCTGATCACCCCACTGGAGTTGATGTTCATAGCGCTGCATCTCACCCGTGCTGAGGGCCGCCTGAATAGCGGTAAGCTGCCTGGTTGCTGTGTCAGATGAAAGCACCGCCGAGATATGACTGCCAGCTTCAGCGGGCACCACTTTGCCAACAAAGGCATTGGTAGCAAACCGCAGCAAGGTGCCGTCAGCGCTGATGACGGCCAGAATATCCGGAATAGCTGAGAGAATAGCCCGGTTCTGAGCCTCGCTGGCTTGCAGAGCGGCTTCCGTTTGCTGGCGTTCAATGGCAATTCTGGCGATGTTGGCGGCCAGGTGAATGACCTCTAATTCGCTGTTCTGAGGTGATCGTATGGTTGGGTAATAAACCGCAAAAGTGCCCAAAACCTGGTTATCCTTGGCGATAATCGGCACTGACCAGCAAGCCCGCAAGCCATGTTCCAGGGCTAAAGCCTTGAAGTCCTTCCAGAGCGGATCCTGGGCAATATCCGAGGTAACTACGGGCTGCCGTCGAAATACTGCCGTACCGCAAGACCCTACCCCTTCACCAAACTTAATTTGAGCCGCTGCAACGGCCTGGATGTAGGGCTTTGGCAACCGGGGAGCGGCGGCCGGAACCAGCGTGCCGGTAGAATCTACAAACAAAATTGAACTTAACGCCCCGTCTAACTGCGCCTCGATCGCCGTCATCAACTCCATCAACACATCCGTCAGCGGTTCACCACCGGAAATTCTGGCCAGAATGCGGTTTTGTAGTTCCAGCAGAATTTCCGTCCGCTTGCGATCAGTGATATCGGCATCCGTCCCCACCATGCGGACGACCTCTCCCTGGGCATTGCGAATGGCCTTCCCCCGCACCAAAATCCAGCGCACTGTTCCATCCCGGTGCCTCATGCGATGTTCATAGACATATTCAGGGGTGTGACCAGCTAGGTGAGCCTGGGCCGCCGCCATAACCGCCTCGCGATCATCAGGGTGGACATAGGTCATCCACTCGTTCAAATCATTGGGGATTTCTGCATTGGTGTAGCCCAAAATGGCTTTGACATTAGGATCCAGATAAAACTCGCCGGTCTGCACGTGCCATTCCCATACCCCTACCCTGGCCGCCCGGGTAGCCAAGCTGTAGCGCTCTTCTACCTGGCGCAGGGCATGCTCTGTGGGCATCGCTGGTCTGCGCCAGAGGCCGCACAGTTGAGACTCATCACCCGCTACAAAACACACCTGCCCAGTCACTGGGATAGCCTGACCAGCCTTAGTCAGCAAGCTTAGAGACATGCTCTGGTGGCCACCGTGGGTTTGCAGGTGAGTGCAAATCTGTTGGTAATGTGGGTGATCCTCAGCCCTCATTACCTCAAAAAACGAGGCTGGGTAAGGTTCAACCTGGCCCTCCAGATCAGCCGCGAAGTCATAGCCCAAAACGCTCTGCCAGGTCGGGTTGGTATAAATCAGCCTGCCATCCAGCCCAACGACTTGCACTAAATCACTGGAGTGGTCAAATAAACAGCGGAGCGTATCTAGGGCAGTTGACATGGCGGCGGAAGTGGCGATTTAGAGCACCGTAGTTTATTAACCTATGCTAAATTTTCCCAACCTGATCGGTTAAGGCTGCGTCTGCCGCTGCGGCCTTTTTTCCTTACTCAGGCTCAACCCCCAAGGCCCGCAACTGTGCTGCCAGTCGCTCGGCCCGCTCTCGTTCCTGCTCGGCCCGCTCTCGTTCCTGCTCGGCCCGCTCTCGTTCCTGCTCGGCTCGCTCTTGTTCTTGCTCGGCTCGCTGACGTTCCTGATTGGCCCGTTCCTCAACCGTCGGCACCCAAGCTTCATCGTCGCGGTACCAGCGCAACCAGAGTCCATCGGTGTCCTGGTACTGGCCCTGCCACACGCCTAACCCCAGGCTCAGCTCATCAAACCAAAATCGCGACTCAGATAACTCAATTTCTTGATAGCGGGGGCCAAACAACCGAAACAGCCGGAAGGTGTTGGTATAGCGGTCAAACAGGCCGTAGTAGGGAATCCGCAAGAGCTGCTCGTACACCTGCCACTTGGTGGGGGGCTGGTTGACCTCCCGCAGGGTTTGCCCCAAGTCTTCGGCCTCGGTGCCGGGAGACAGCAGTTCAACTACCAGAAAGGGGCTCACCCCCTCCTGCCAGATCACATAGCTCCAGCGCAGGTCGGTTTGCTGTAGGGCCCTGGGCACCCCCAGCACCAGAAACCAGTCGGGCCGCTTGTGCCAGCGGGGGTGGCGAACATCGTAGTAGAGGTTTAGATCGGTGCCCACAAATATTTCCTGGGCAGGATAGCTGGGCAGCTGACAGGTTTCCCGCAGCAGTTGGGGTTGAAAGGCATGAAACTCGTCTGGCAACCCTGGTTCCTCCGGGTCTTCGCTGGGCAAATCGTACATGGTGGGCAGGGTTTCAGAGGCGGGCTGGGGATAGTTGCTGTAAGCCATAGTGCTGCCTGAAGAACCGTTCTTTCTAGTTTACTCACCCCACGGATTCCCGTTTCCCTGGAAATAACCGCATTCGGGAAGGACGGCCTGAAGCCTCTACATCTGGCGTTATAAGATTCTATATTTATCTATTACTACTAGATGTAGGTGTACAAATCCGCTAACCTTAGGGGCAGCTAAGCGGCCCTGAGGTGGAATCTGCCTGGGAAACCAGAGCCGCAAAGCAGTAAAATTGTACTATAAAATCGTCGCGCCATGTCCTTTGTTGGTCTCCACATCCACAGCAACTACAGCCTGCTCGACGGGGCCAGTCAACTGCCGCCACTGGTGGAGCAGGCCAAGGCGTTAGGCATGCCGGCGATCGCCCTCACCGACCACGGCGTTATGTATGGGGCCATTGAGCTAATCAAAGTCTGCACGGCGGCCGACATTAAGCCCATCATCGGCAACGAGATGTACATCATCAACGGCGACATTACCCAGCAGCAACGCCGTCCCCGTTACCACCAGGTGGTGCTGGCCAAAAACACTC
>CAYUBC010000259.1:0-5956 GCA_964442885.1 uncultured bacterium
CAAAGCGCTGCGGGCGGACAAGGCTCGGCCTCAGATTTCTCAGCTTTCTGAATTGGGTTTGGTTGAGCTCACCCGTAAACGGCAGGGGCAGAACATCTACGAATTGTTTGGCCGCCCCTGCCCAACCTGTGGTGGCTTGGGACATCTGGTTCAGCTCCCAGGGGATATCCCTACCGATGGCCCCCCTCCCGCTCCCAAGGCTCTGGTGTCTACTCCTGGTGGAGACGGTCCGCTATTACCGGTTCTCCGGGATACACCGCTGGATACCTTCGGCTCCCAGGCGGATTTGCAAGAATTAGATTTGATCAACCATCCCAGCTATCAAGATAGGTCAGGTAAGGGGAATCGGCGGCGGCGACGACGTGAGCCGCTACCAGGCCGCAGTAACGGCAAGGAATCCCCTATTCCTAGAGAGAGCTCGCCTGTCTCTGGGCTAGCCAAAGATAGCCCTGCTAGCCCTGCTAGCCCTGCTAGCCCTGCTAGCCCTGCTAGCCCTGCGGCTGAGCCTATGCCCATCTTACCTGGAGAGGAAGAGAAAGCTCCGGCCCGGGTAAGTCGGAGCCGCACCAATCATCGAGAGGACAAGAAACCCGCTACCCCGGCTCAGGTGGTCACCGTCGAAATGACCTCGGATGAGCAGCGTATCTACGCCATGATGGGCATATCTCCCCTGGTGCTGGCCAGTAATCAAGAGGTTACCGATCCTCGCAATGTGGTGATTGCCGTGGTTGGGCCTGGCCAGGCTGCTGGGGCAGACCAGGCTCCTCTTACCCCTCTGACCTTGCCGTCTCCCCATTTAACTGAGGAGAGTCCTCAGGCCGTTGAGTTTTTTGTGCCTGCCCCCTCTGAGGCCACCGAAGACACGACTCCATCCGTCGAAGCGATCACCGTGGAAGTGGGAGATCCGCTTGCCGACTCATCCGCTGGCGATGCATCAGCTGACTCAGCCACTCTAGAGGAACAGGAGGCTCAGGCTATGGAGTCTGATAATCTGGTACGTCGTCGCCGTCGCCGTCGTTCCTCAGCTAATGACAATGGTGAGGATTAATCAGCTCCTGCATGTCTACGCCAGTGACTACAGCGGGGGTCGATGAAGTAGGGCGTGGGGCTCTGTTTGGCCCAGTGGTGGCGGCAGCCGTGGTGTTGTCTGATTCAGCTCGCCTACAGCTTCAAGCCCTTGGTGTAACCGACAGTAAACGCCTCAGCCCCCGTCGTCGAGAGCAACTGGTCGAGCCCATTCAAACCCTGGCTCTGGATTATGCTGTGGGCCTGGCTTCAGTGCATGAAATTCAGCGCTTAAACGTTTTACAAGCCACGTTGTTAGCGATGCAGCGGGCGGTTCGTCGGCTCAGACATCCTCCCGATCAGTGTTTAATCGATGGCAATCAGGCCATTCCAAATCTGGGTTTGCCCCAGTGCCTGGTTGTGCAGGGAGATCAAAAACACACGGAGATTGCCGCCGCTAGCATTTTAGCCAAGGTCTGGCGAGACACCTTAATTATTCGCCTAGACCGTCGGTACCCAGGCTATGGGCTAGCCGCGAATAAGGGCTATGGCAGTGTCTACCATCGCCAGGCCATTCAGCGCCTGGGAGTAACGGCCCAGCATCGGCATTCCTTTAAAGGCTGTAGCTCTTCTAACCTTCTGCCTTAAGTGCTCCCCCTTGAGTGCGGGTTAGAGTACGTACAGGTTAGGGTAAGTGCAGGTCGGGTGCAGCATGGGAATCAGCCCAGCCCAATTAGTTAGGGTGGTATGGTCGCCAGGGTTACTCCAGGGCGACGGTCTGCCCAGGTATCACTAAGGGGCATGGGCTACCGTCATTGGCCTTAGGGGGAATCAGCGCCACTACATGGGGCACCGGGCGAGGCTCGTAGCCCACCAGGGATTCTCCCCGATAGGCCAGCGAGGTACTTGCTCCTGAATCTAGCATGACCGCATCTCGCAGACCCGCCTGGTGAAGCAAAATACCCAGCTCTATCGAATCGACCATCGTGTGGCTAACCCCGACGACGGGCTGCCCGGCCTGGTTGATGCCCCAGAAGGCGCGATGGCGTCTGGCATCAAAATCAAACAATGTACCAAAGCTGCTGGCTGGCTGGGGGTGCCCATCTTTTACCAGCCAGGCCGCTCCAACAAAGGCATCGGTAACCCCAGGCAGCGTTTGGTACAGTCCGGCCAGGGTGT
This sequence comes from uncultured bacterium, assembly GCA_964442885.1. Lineage (GTDB taxonomy): Bacteria > Cyanobacteriota > Cyanobacteriia > Phormidesmidales > Phormidesmidaceae > Nodosilinea. Next base: position 2,185 of record CAYUBC010000259.1, read on the forward strand.
TATGCTGGGCCGCATCAAAGGGTACAAAGCTGACCTGGTTTGGGGTAATTAAAATCAGAGGGCGACCGTTCAATCGTGGGTTTTCGCTGGCATTACCAGGCACAAATTGGCGCGTGCTCTGGCTCAGCACTGGCCCAATCATCACATTAGAGTCTAGATACTTGAGAGAAAAGAACCCGCCATCCACGGCTCCTACCGCGTTGGTACCCGCTAAGATTTCAGGTACCTGGTAGCGGCTGTTGGCATGGATGGTTACCGGTCGTCCGCCACTAATCAGGGTGAGCGAGTGCCCAACAGCCTCATACTCTTTCATTTCAACTGGGGTAGAAAAGTTGAACTCGTCAGCAGCCACCGGAGGCAAGGGCTCACCATGGGTCTCGCTGGTTGTTGGGTCAGCGGTAGAGTCTGCCGCTGGCGTTTCCCCTCCCCAGGCTTGATCCAGCAGCGCTTCCAGGCTGGATTGGCCAAACCGCTCAATGGCCAACAGGGATTCAGAGGCTCCGGCAAATTGTTCATTATCCTGCCGCATCGTAAAAGCGGCTAAGTATCCTGCCTGAGCCACGGCCTGGGCAACCCGTTCATCATAGTGGCCAGACGGGTAACTAAAATAGCGAATCGGAATGCCTAGCTGTTCCTCTAGGCGACGCTTTGACTCCACCACTTCATAGGTCAGGGCGTCATCGCTGAGGGTGCGCAAATCAGGGGGGTGGGTCACGCTGTGGGCGGCAATCGTCACCAGCGGGTCAGCCGCCATCGTTTTGAGTTGCTCCCAGGTCAGGGTTGAACGTCCCGCTACTGTGCCATCTACCTTACCGGGAAATACAAAAAATGTGGCCGGTACCTGATACTTTTGCAGCAGTGGCAGAACATGCTCAAAGTGCCCTGCATAGCCGTCGTCAAAGGTAAGCACCACGGGCTTTTCCGGCAGAGGAACCCCGGTGCGTAGGTGCTGCACTAGCTGGTCTAGGCTAATAGGCGTGAGGCCATTGTCTAATAACGTTTGGAGGTGGCTTTCAAACTGCTCAGGTACCAGGTCAAAGAAAACTTCGGGTTCAGTTAAGACATCGTGATACATGAGCACCGGCACACGAGCCGCCGTGGCCTGGGGATGGAGACCCGGCCAGGTCACAGCCGCTAGTTTTGCCAGATCCACCTGATCTAGGGTGGAAACGGTTTTTTTCCCTACATTAGCCTGAAATAACTGCTGCTCCGTAGATGTGGCGGTTGGATCAGCTGGGGCTCTGCACAATTTTTCACTACTCACCACCGCAGGAAAGGCATCAACACCCGGAGAATGCTGAAATGCCATCAGCGTTGGGCTAAATGCCACTGGCGGCTGTTCTCCCCTCACACTCAGAACTCCAGCCACTGGCACAGCGGCTCCAACTAAAAAAGCCCCTGCCCCCACTGTCAGAATTGACTTCAGTTTCGAGACTGGAGGACGCCCCCATTTCAGCCCTTTAGCCATTGTCTAACTCCACTCCACACCTAACACCACAACCGCAGCTAAAAGCCCAACATATTCTACTGGGGAAACAAACCTCCGAACGACAAAAACTGCCAATAGCTTTGATTAAGCTTTAGTTAATCGCCCCTGCCAGAGGCAGGAAATGGGCTTAAACACCGGCATACTTTAGACATCGGCATACTATAGACTCATTCGGCACTCTCTTTCTATTTCCTCTATGACCGTGACGATCGCCTACCTAGGGCCTGAGGGAACCTACTCGCAATTGGCGGCCCTAGCCTATAGCCATGAGTTAGAACAGCAGGGCCAACTGTCCGTTGAACTCCAGGCTTTTCCGAGTATTCCTAAAGCTATGCAAGCCACCGCAGCGGGGCTAACCACACTGACCCTGGTGCCGGTAGAAAACTCTGTTGAGGGTGGCGTTACGACAACCTTAGATACCCTCTGGCGACTGAGTCAGCTTAAAATTCAGCATGCCTTGGTAATGCCGATTCGCCACGTTTTTTTATCCTATGCATCATCTTTAGCTAATGTACGGCTCGTGTATTCTCATCCCCAGGCGCTTTCCCAGTGTCAACTCTGGCTAGAGCAGCAAGTGCCCCAGGCCAGCTTAGTACCCACCAGTTCTACCACCGAAGCGCTGCAACACCTGTCCGATAATCCTAGCGTAGCCGCCATTTCCTCAGAATGGGCCGCGCAGCTCTACAATCTGCCCATCCTGATTCATGACATTAACGACCATGTCGATAACTGCACCAAGTTTTGGGTGCTGGGTTTACCTCAACCTGGTGGCGCTTTACCGCCAGAACGGGGGTATATGTCCTTAGCCTTTACTTTGCCGGTGAATGCCCCAGGCGCGCTGCTAAAGCCGTTACAGGTTTTCGCTCACCACGCCATCAACTTAAGCCGGATTGAATCTCGTCCGGCTAAGCGCGCTCTGGGTGATTACCTATTCTTTATCGATCTAGAGGCCAATAACCAGTTGCCCAGCCATCACGCGGCCATTCAGGAACTTGCGGCCTGTACAGAGAGCCTGATTAATTTTGGTAGCTATGATCTCATCACCGTAGACGATAACCTGGCCGTTGCTAAGGCAAAACTTACCACCCTTCGGGAGACACCTGGTTCGTGAAGACGGGGGTCTTAGAGGGTTATTGTGCCTGAGTCTTCAAGCTACAGCCAACTGTAACCACTTGGAGCCCAGATCTAAAAACCGGATGCTGAGCCCCTGACGCTTACTCTAGAATTTCCTTCAGAGCGGTACGAGCCGCCAGGTGGTTACGGGTTGAGGTTAAAATTTCAGCTTCACGCTCTAACCGGGCTTCGGTATCGTTCATCTCCAAGAGCGACTGCTGTTCCAGGGCAACCCCGTACAAGTTACCGGCAACCCAGTAGGATAACTCAATGGGAATGCTGGGAATATTGTCAGGAATTTCAATATCTTGGCTAGTCAACTTGGCTGACAAGCGAACCACGTCCCGCAGCAGCTGATCCACATCAGAGGCCAGGGGAGCCAGATCTCGATCTGTGGGCTTGTCTTCGAGCCACTCCACCAACCCGACGCGGTAGGGCTTTTCACGCACGCAACGGAGCACCCGAAACCGCTGATGACCGATGGTCAAAACTTTCATTCGATCATCGGGTAGCCGTTGGTAGTGCAAAATTTCGGCGCAACACCCAACCTGGGCCGGTTCGCCAGTTGTGGGATCAAGCATTAACACCCCAAAGCGGCGATCGCCCTGAAGGATGGTGTTCATCATGATCCGGTAACGGAACTCAAAAATATGCAGAGGTAAATGCCGACCAGGGAATAACACTAGCTCCGGCAAGGGGAAAAGCGGTAGCTCTCGCACAGATATCGACTCAGAGAATGCCATTGGGTGCCACTAAGGGAAATTGGGCCTAGCGAGGACAAAGCCAAATCAGCCGTAACACTTTTTAATATAGCGTCTATCTTAGCTCAACTCCTAGTCAGAATACCCATGCAGCGCTTCTTTGCCGCGTGAAGCTTAGTCGATTGTCTAGGCGATTAAGCTGCATGACGATCCACGCACCTCACGCGCTTTAAAGACGCTATGAGCAGAACCGACTTTCTTAAGTTTAAGCCCTTCTAGCAGAGCCAGTTCCACCTGCAAAAATCAGCGGTGACGAATTTACGCCACCGCCTCACGCTAACCATCCTCAGTAGATCACAAAGTCCCTGCAGCCCACCCTGCGGGAAGCAAGCTACACCCCCAGCCCCTCTCCCAGGAGGGCTGCCGTGTATACACATCTTGGCCCTCACCCCCTCAGTCCCCCTCTCCC
>CAYUBC010000260.1:0-5918 GCA_964442885.1 uncultured bacterium
GATGATGATCTGCCCCGTCAGGGTCGCTGGGCCGTGAACTGTAACACTACAGGTGTCTGGGTCCACAGTCAGGTCAGCTCCAAAGGCCCGCAGCATGCGCTCGCTATGATCCCGCGACAGGCTGGGTTCGGTGACGGTTATGCGGCCTTCGGTCATCAGCCCAGCCAACAAAATACAGGATTTGACCTGAGCCGAGGCCACCGGAGAGCGATAGTGGATAGGCTTGAGCGCGGCCCCCTGCACGGCCAGAGGAGCCAGCCGATTGCCCTGGCGGCCCCAAATTTGGGCTCCCATCTGGGTCAGGGGCTGAATCACCCGATCCATCGGGCGCGACCGCAGGGAACTGTCGCCAGTGACGGTGAAAAATCGCTCTGGATGAGAGGCCAGCAGGCCCAGCATGAGCCGCAGAGTAGTGCCAGAGTTCCCGGCATTCAGCACGTCAGCGGGTTCCTGGAGATGGCCCAGCCCGACTCCCTGCACGGTGACCCAGTCCTGCTCCAGGGAGGATATCGATACGCCCATAGCCTGAAAACAGGCCGCCGTGCTGCGCGGATCTTCCCCCAGCAGTAAGCCCTGAATGCGGGTTTCGCCCTGGGCGATCGCCCCTAACATCAACGAACGATGGGAAATGGACTTGTCACCGGGAATGCGAACCCGTCCCCGCAGAGCCACCCCCTCTGGGGGAAAAACCAGGGTCAGGGTTTGGTGAGAATCGGCATCGGTGAGGTAAATGCGGGCAATCATAGGGGAAAGAATATAAAGCCGTAGCCGATTCTACCGTTTCCCGCATACAGTACATCGCACTGGCCCCTGAATCGATGATGAATTTCTACAACCCTTATGCACCAACGGTTAGGCTAAATCGCTTGCTACTGCTGACTCACGGGTCAGTAGGCCTGCTCAGGTAGAGAGCAACGGCTCTTGCTGAGTCAAACCTCCACTTCAAGTTCCTGATGTACAACTAGATCGGGGGCCGGAATTAAGTGCCGCTGCGAAATTGCCAGGCCCTTATTTAAGGCCAGCAGCCGATCATCTAGCCAGTGGTCTTCCAGAATAATCTTGGTAATTCCTAGCTTTTCTAGCCGACTCTTCACTTTATTATTGGCCCCAATCACCATCACCTCCCGGCCCGCCTCAATGGCCTCCTCAATGGCGTTTTCAATCGCTAGCGCCGAGGTCACGCCTAAAACCGGCACTTCGCTCAGGTCAACGATCAGCACATCGTAGTTTGTAATCGCATTATGCTCCCGCGAAATCGCCTTAGCCACCCCAAAAATCATCGGGCCGCTGAGGTGAAATAGCAGTACCCTACCATTGGCTGCATCCAGCACCTCTTTCTCCTCCGGCGTCAAAACAATCTGATCATCGGCATCGGTAATTGCCTTCACCGACTGCGACTGCAACTCGTCCAGACGAGCGATGGTCAGAATGTTAGCAATAAAGACGCCGACGGCCACCGCTATCATCAGATCTACAAACACCGTGAGCAGCACCACACTGTAGACAATACCCGCGGCCTTCCAAGAGATCTTGTGAACCCGCTTCAAAAAACCCCAGTCAATAATATCGACCCCCACCTTCAGCACAATCCCCGCTAGCACTGTCAAGGGAATGCCCGAGGTCAGAGGCGCGGCCCATAGCATAACCACCAGCAAAATCAGGGCACGGCTAATACCCGACAGCGCCGTGCGCCCTCCAGCCTGAATATTCACCACCGTCGCCGTGGTGGCCCCTGAACCGGCAATTCCGCCACACAGACCGGTGATGAGGTTCGCAATCCCCTGACCAATCAGTTCTTTATTCGAGTTGTGCTCAGTGCGAGTCAAACTGTCGGAAACCAGACAGGTGAGCAGGCAGTCGATGGAGCCCACCATCCCCAGTACCATAGCGTTGACAAAGATTAACCGTAGATGATCGGCGGTAAAGGTGGGCATCTGAAGCTGAGGTAGCCCTGGGGTAATCTCGCCAATGGTGGCAATGGTGCGAATATCGATATTGCTCAGCAGCGTCAGCGAGACTAGGGTACCTACCACCAGGGCCACCAACTGGGGTGGCACCACCTTTTTAAGCGAACTGGGATACAGAAACAGAATCGCGACCGTCAACATCCCCAAGGCCATCTCCCAAGGGTTGATATTGGCCACCAAATCCGGCAGGTGGCGAATCACGCCCAGTACCCCACCAGCAGGGGTTTCTTGTCCTAGGAATGGCGCGATCTGCATAAAGATAAGAATGACGCCGATGCCGGTCATGAAACCCGAAATCACGTTGTAGGGCAGCATGGTAATGTAGCGCCCCAGTTTGAGCAGGCCAAAGGCAATTTGAAACAGCCCCGCCAGCATCACCACTGTAAAAGCCATGGCCAGCCCGCTTTCGGGGTCACTGGCGGTGGTGGCCGCAATCACAGCGGTGACAATGACCGTCATGGGGCCAGTGGGTTCAGAAATGAGGCTGGGGGTACCACCCAACAGAGCAGCAAAAAACCCCACCAGAATTGCACCCCACAGGCCCGCCGATGCCCCAGCACCAGAGGCGATGCCAAAGGCCAGAGCCATAGGCAGAGCAACTACGGCGGCAGTGAGGCCACCCAGCACATCTCCTTTGGTATTGCGGAAATTAATGCGATTTGTGATCGCCATGGGCTGTGATCCTTGTTGTGTATAGAAAAACCTGAACAGGCAAGATGTGAACGGAAAACCCCTAGCGGTAGAGCAGCACCGGAATTTGGCTACTGCGGAGCAACTGTACGGTGGTGCTGCCAATCACCAGGTGGCGAATGCGGCGGTGGCCATAGGCTCCCATCAGCAGCAGGCTGATACTGTGGTCGTCGATGTAGCGGGCAATCGTCTTCTCTGGTTCCCCTACCTGCAACCTCGCATTAGGCGTTAACCCCGTCCCTTGTAGGATGTCCTCGGCCTCGGCCAGGCACCGGGTTTTCTCGGCGTCAGACTCCGCCCCCGCCACCGTCAGCAGGTGAATCTCTAGCTCCCGGAGTCCGGGAGAATTGGCCAGAAACCGCAGCAGCTTTTGGCCAGTAGGGCTGCCGTCATAGGCCACTAGCAACCGCTCCATGGGCACCACGGTTCTAGGGGTAATCAGGCAGGGTTTGTGGCTATTGCGCACAATGCGATCCACGTTGGCGCCGAGGTGGCCGGAGGCAAAGTCGGCGGCCTCCCCACGCTTGCCCAGCACGATCAAGTCTACGTCGGCTTCGAGGTTTTCTAGGCAGTCCACCAAAAACCCGGTCTTGTAGATCAGCTTGACGGTGGTAACTCCGTAGGCGACGAGCGCCACTTCGGCGTCAGTCAAAATTAGCTGGGCCTTTTGGTGGTTGAGCTTGGCCCGCTCGTGCTCTACCTCCACCAGTTTTTTCAGCAGACTTTCGGCAGCTCCCAGGCCAATGCTGCCGCTGAGGTTGCTCGCTTCAGCCGCGGCCTGACCCCGCGAGTCAGTGACATACAGGATGTCTATGCTGGCCCCCATCCTCTGCGCAAACCAAGCGGCGTAGGGATAGCTGCTCTGGGCAAAGGTGGAGCCGTCGGTGCAGAGTAAAATTCGTTTCATGGTGGCCTACTCCTGTACAGTGGCCTGCTGGCTGTGGATGGCTAGCTTGTTCACCAGGGTGGCGCTGGCCTCGTTGAGCCCCACCACTTCTACCTCAGCCCCTCCGCGGCGAAATTTGTTGACAATCTTGTCGAGGGCGGCAACGGCCCCTTGATCCCAGAGGTGGGCATGGGTGAGGTCGATTGTGACACGGTCTACAAACTCTTTAAAGTCAAAAGCATCGACAAACTCATCTACCGAGACAAAGAAAATCTGTCCCGATACACTGTAAATGCGATGATTGTCCTTCTCCCGGAGCACCTTATCCACGAAAACCAGTTGGGCGATCTTGCGGGAGAAAAACACGGTACTCATGACAATCCCCGTGGCCACCCCCAGAGCAAAGTTGCGGGTAAAAATTGTCACCAGCATGGTGGTGATCATGACTGCTGTTTCGCTGCGGGGAATGCGACGCATATCTCGAAATGAGGCCCAGCGGAAGGTACCAATGGAGACCATAATCATGACCGCGACTAGGACAGCCATGGGCATTTGCTTGACCCAGGGGCTAAACGCTAGCATGGCAGTCAACAGAAATAACCCCGCCGCTAGGGTCGAAAGCCGCCCCCGACCACCGGATTGTACATTGATGACCGACTGGCCAATCATGCCGCACCCGGCCATGCCCCCAAAGAAACTGGTCACAATGTTGGCAATCCCCTGCCCTTTGGCCTCCTGATTTTTATCGCTGGAAGTATCGGTCAGTTCATCCACCAAAGAAGCAGTGAGAAATGAAGCTAATAACCCAACAATGGCCATTGTCAATGAGGTGGGCAATACAATTACTAGGGTTTCCAAATTCAAGGGTACCTGGGGAAGCGTAAACACCGGCAGGGCTGTGGGCAGTTCACCCATATCTCCAACCGTAGGCACGTCAATGCCTAGGGTAATGGTGGTGGCAGTTATCACCACCAGGGCAACTAAAGGTGATGGGATAACCCTGGTAAAGCGCGGCAGGATGTAAATAATGGCCAGGGACAGAGCCGCTAGCAAATATACTGCCGACGGTACGTTGATCAATTGTGGCAATTGAGCCAAAAAGATAAGCACCGCTAAAGCGTTGATATACCCTACCATTACGGCTCGGGGGACATAGCGCATTTGGCGACCTAGCTTCAGCACGCCAAAGATAACCTGAATGACGCCGGTGAGGAAAGTCGCCACCAGCAGATATTGCACCCCATGGTCTTTGACCAGGTCGATCATCAACAGGGCCATTGCCCCAGTCGCCGCCGAAATAGAACCAGGGCGCCCGCCTAAAAAAGCAGTCACGATTGCAACAATGAAGGAAGCGTAGAGACCAACTTTAGGATCCACTCCGGCAATAATCGAAAAGGCGATCGCCTCCGGAATTAGCGCCAGTCCTACCACAGCCCCCGCCAAAATATCGGCGCGCACATTAAAAAACCACTCCCGCTTCAGGGGGCGTAAACGCCTTCGTAATGCTTGAGTATTCACTCTCTCTCCTTAGTTCCCGGAAGGCTGGCTAAATCGTCATCACTGCCCTATAGCAGTCGGTAAGCTACCCCAAGCAGCCTAATCTCTGGGATAGACGAGCCAGATCAACAGCAAATTGTGATGAATATTAGCACCGAGAGCCTAAAGCACTGGTGCCGTAGACCTTTGCCATGCTCTGAAAAAATTGACTGCTGCCAATCAGCCTGCCCCAATTCTATTGGCAAACTCAAGACCCAATAGCCCTAGGGTGGACTGCCCCAGGCTCGGTAGTAGGTTCGGCAACGCAACGACAGCATGACAGCTACAAAATTACTTTACAAAGCTTAAACTACCGATATTAAAGATTAAATTCCCAGTTCTGTCCAGAAGCCTAGCTTAGGACTTTATCAAACTCTGATGGAGAGACCGGCTGACGGCTAACTAATCTATGGCTTTGCAGGCATACCCACTGGCTCTAGGGCACCCATCCTGTAAATCGTCAGCCAGCTGATCAGGGCCTGAGCTGATGATGGCGAGGAGTGTGAGTGTGCCCCGTCAGGCCGACGCTAAACCAAACCGTAAAGGCCAAGTCTATAACGTGCGGCTTTCCAGGGGCAAAAACACCGTCAGCACCTCCCCAGCCTGGGGCCGCTGGCGCACAATTAGCTTGCCACCGAGAGCCTGGAAAAGGTTTTTGGTGGCCTGGAGGTTGAGACTAAGGCCGCCCGTTTCAGGCTGAAAGATGAGCAACTGCCCCAGCGCCTTAAAGGGAGAGGTGAACAGTGTGTCTACGGCATCGTCAACATCAGCGGCCTGGGCTTCAGCGCAGGGTTGCGACTGAAATTGCAGCTTCAGTTGATGGCCCGCCAGGGTTACGG
>CAYUBC010000261.1:0-1264 GCA_964442885.1 uncultured bacterium
GTCCCTGGTGGAGGGGCTTTCCCTCTCGCTGTTGGAGGCGATGGCCTGCGGCACCGCCTGCATTGCCACCGATGCCGGAGCCGATGGCGAAGTCCTGGCCAACGGGGCGGGCATTGTCCTGGATACCCAGCGGGTTTCGGCCCAATTACAGACCATCCTGCCGATTTTTCGTGACCACCCCGAAATTACTCAACTGCTGGGGCGCAAAGCCCGTGAGCGAGTCGTGCAACGCTATACCCTGGCGGCCAATGTGTCCTGCCTGGAAGGGCTCTACAGCGAGGTCAAAGCCGAGCAGCGGATAATGAGTCGGGCCTACGGTTAAGCCGTCAAGGGAACTCAAGGGCGCATCCAGGCACGCCCCAGCCGTCATCCCAGCCATAGCACAGGTGCCCTTACCCGTCTGCCTCGCCGCGCTTTTCGTCAATGGCGGCTACTTCGGTGGAGCGAGCCACGGTACGCCACTGGCCAGGGGTAGAGATGTAGCCAATCTCAGCGATGTAAATGCGCTCCCACTGGGGAATTGGCAGGTACCAGTCCTGGGCAAAGTCGTCGTGGCAGCGCTGCTCTTCCACCGGGGCCGGCAGAGGAGCCTGGGTGCTGAGGCCAGTAACATCGTAGAGGCGCACGGCCAGGGTTTCGCCCGTGGCCGTGGTGGGGCGATCGCGGCCATCTACCTGCCACACCGCATAGAACCGACTGCGGCTCTCCGGGTCGATAGACAGCCTGACCCAGCTTAGCGGTGCCGGGGTGGCGGACTCTGTCGCCGGAGGCGCGACCTCGGTAACAGCGGGTAGATCGAAGCTATCCGCTGAACCGGGCGGGATGCTGGCCAGGGCAGCCAAAATCTCCGGTGGCAGGTTACTCAGCTCCCCTGAAACCGGCATTACCGGACTGGAACTATCCGGTGGCGGCGGGATGAAGTCGCCAGGCAGCAGCGGCACATCTAAGGATGCCTCCGGCTGGGGATAGTCTGCCACAGGCTCACCATACTCCACGGTGCCAGCACTGTACTCCCCTGTCCAGGGCGTATCTGCCAGCGGTTCAGCACTATACTCCAAGTCTCCCAGTTGTTCGTATTCCCCTGGCCCTGGATTATAGTCGGCTGTCTCAATATTGTACTCGTCAATCTCAGGGCTGTACTCGTCAGTACTATACCCGATAGTCCCATAGCCAGCCTCCACCGCTGACCCTGAGCCGTAGTCAGCTCCTCCAGATCCGTACTCCACTGACTCAGGATCGTACTCTAGAGGTTCCTGCTGACCGT
>CAYUBC010000261.1:1364-5897 GCA_964442885.1 uncultured bacterium
ACTCCAGGGCTCCCGGCTGACCGTACTCCAGGGCTCCCGGCTGACTATATTCCAGAACTCCTGGCTCACCATACTCCAGGGCTCTTGGCTCACCATACTCCAGGGCTCCCGGCTGACCGTACTCCAGGGCTCCCGGCTGACTATATTCCAGGGTTTCAGAACTGTAGGGAACCGATACCGCTTGGCCGTAGTCAGGGGCATCTTCGGGCTGGCTGGGTAGTTGCGCTACCTCTGCGGCCAGGCCAGCGGGCAGGTCATCGTCCAGGACAGACGCATAGGTAAGGTCGGTATCGGCAGAGGGTAGGCCCATGACCATTTGCTGAAGCTCAAAGGGCACATCGGGGTCGTAGGCTTCGGCTGGCTCAGGCTCAGGAGGGATGGCTGGCTCTGGGACAGGGGTAGGCCAAGGGGCGCTTTGACTGGGGAAATCGACCCCATAGCCGAAATCGCCGGTTTCCCCAGGGGGATAGGGCAACGGTGCCGGGCTCAGGTCAGGCGGGGGAGTGGCAACAGCACCATTACCAGCCAGGGCAGTGGCCCGGTTGAGGCAGACCTGAGCTTCGGCCTGGCGACCCATCAGCATCAGGGTTTGGCCCTTGCCTGTCCAGGCCGCCCCTAGGGAGTCATCCAGTTCCAGGGCGCTGTCAAAGCAAAATAGCGCTTCGTCGTAGCGGCCCATGCCCGTCAGCAGCTTGCCCTTGCCAATCCAGGCGTCTACAGTGCTGCTATCAAGGCTGAGGGCGGTGTTGTAGCTTTCCATGGCCTCCCCCACCTCGCCGGTAAGGGCCAGGGCATGGCCGCGCTGGGCCTGGGCCTGGGTAGCCAGGGCATTGATGCCGCCCATCGGCGACCCCATCGCTTCGGCCTTGAGGCGTTCTACCTCGGTGGCTTCAATGGCACTGTTGAAGCAAATCAGCGCTTGCTCGTAGCGTTCTTCTCGCATCAGTCGTTTACCTTCGGCCAAATCGGCCCTGGCCTGCTCTAGCTTGCTGGGCGAGGGGCCATCGAGTTCTCCACCCTCAACGGGCACCAGGGAGGCTTCAGGGGGCAGAGAGTCCACCGCCGGGGGGGGCGGAGTTTGGCCCAAGGCTGAAAAGTTAATCTTCAGGTCAGATTTTGGCGCAGCCTCAAGGGTGAACTCCTCCTCCTCTGTTTTGCGCCGACTGCCAAACAGCGCCCCCAGCAGACCCAGCAGAATCAGCAAGGCGGGGATGACGGCCAGAATCCACCAGGTATTTTTGGGCAAATTCTGCAAATTGCTGAGCCAGCCCTCCATCTGAGGTGACAGACTGGGCGGTTGGCCAGAGGTAGACACCAGTTCTCCCTGGTCATCGCGCAGTTCTACCTGGCCATCGCTGGTGCCCACCACCAGTTGACCGGCTGGGGTATAGCCCAGGGAACTGGCCGCGCTGTCCAGGCTAATTGGCTCTGGACGACGAGCCACGCCGTCGCCGCCCCACAGTTGCAGGGTGCTATCGGCCCCAGCGGTGGCCAGGGTGTTGCCATCGGGACTGTAGGCCACGGCGCTGACGCTATCGCCGTGGGCGGCAATGGTTTCTCCCCGTGGTTGAAGGGTAGCGCGATCCCACAGGCGCACGGTGCCATCGCCGCCGGTGGTGGTCAAAACCTGACCATCGGGGCTGCTGGTGATGTGGGTGATGCCGCCCTGGTGAGCCGCTTCTACCCGCCCAGCGGGGGCACCATCGGGAGCCCACACGGCCAGGCTGCCGTCGCTACTGCCGGTTAGAAAGTTCTGACCACCCGCCGGGTAATTAATCGCCTGCACGGGCGTACTGTGGGCCGCGATGGGCGTCCCCAATGCTGTGCCGTCGCTAGCTGACCAGCGCTGCACCGTGCCATCGGCATTACCGCTGATTAGAGTTTGGCCATCGGGGCTGAGGGCCAGGGCCAGGATCGGCCCATCGCTGCCAGTCATCGGATCCCCTAGAGGCGCGCCAGTTTTATCCCAGCGGCGGATAGTGCCATCGGCGGCGCTGGAGATCACCGTTTGCCCATCCGGGCTGATCACCACCGCCGAAACTACTGCCTGGTGTGCATCGGCCACGACGGTGCCGGTGGGATTACCCTCGGCGTCGAGCCATTCCAGCGCCCCATCTTCGTTGCCGCGCACCATAAACTGGCCGTCGGGGGAGACTGTAACGCCGTTGGGCAGCTTGACCGCCCCTGCGGTAACATTGGCGCTTTCCGTGCGTTGGGCGGTGACCACGGCGGCCTGCCCTTCTGAGTTAGTGGCAAATCCCAAAAAGGCCGCTACTGGAATCCCCGGCTCACCCCGGTACACATAATTACGGGGCTGAGAGTAGGGGTAGCGGGGGTCATCCGGCAGGGTGCTGTGCATACTGACGACCCGCACTACGTCCTGGTTAAGCACTTCCGAGGCGATCGCATAGCTAATTCCATCGTTGCCCAGTTCCCGCACTACGGCAGCGGTGCTGTCCTCCGCTACCGGCAGAGCGTTGGGGCCAGCCTCAAAGGGCTGGAGCTTAAACACCTCATACTCCGACAGCGCCCGCCGCACATCGCTTTCAGCGGGGCGATCAACAAACCGCAGCGGCACATCTGGCCCGCCAACTTGCGCCCAGTTGGTAATTTCACCGCGAAAGATTCTGGCAAAATCGCCAAAGGTCAAGTCCCCCTGAAAGGGATTATCTCGGCCCACAATAATGGCAATTTTTTCTCGCGTAATGGGCACCTCAGTGAGCGCCTGGGCTTCTTCCTGATCGGTCAACGATCGCCCCAGGGCCGCCAGGTCAAGGCTGCCCGCCTGCAACGCTTGTAGGGCTGCACCCTCACCGCTCTCGGCCAGGGTGACCTCGGTGCCGGTATAGCGCTGCTTGAACTGCTCGGCCAGGGTGCGGTTCAGCACCGCCATTGATGACGAGCCATCAATTCTCACCGTGGTGCCCGCCGCCACCGATTCTTGCAGGGGAAAAACCGGCACCGCCTGCTCCGGCTCCTGCGCCAGCCAGACCAGCTCTGACCGCAGCACGTGCAGCGGTACCGCCGCCAACCCGCCAATCAGCGCAATGAGAAACAGAGAGGGCTTAGGTTTCTTTTCCATAGGGCACCCGCAGAATGTGGGTCAAGGGTAATTCTGCTAAAGGATACACGCAGATGGCAGGTTTGGATGGGGTTTGGAGATAAGGTTGTGGGTTAATAAGCGTCAGGCGGCAGCAAAGACGTAGCCGGTTATCAGTAAACTCCAAACCAGCGGCATCAATGACCGATTAGTGGGTTAGGGCCGCTGGGTTATCGCCCCAGTGCCCAGGCCCAGGCCAGGAATGGGGGATGTTAAAAATCCTCTCGGTTGGCGATCGCCCCAGCCACCCGCTCCACCACATCGGCGGCGGGCAGCGCCCCCAACTCACCCTGGGCACGGGTGCGAATGTTGAGGCTGCTAGTTTCCACTTCCTTGGCACCGACCACAGCCATGATCGGAATTTTGGCCTTCTCAGCATTGCGCACCATTTTGCCGAGGCGATCGCCGCTACCCTCTACCTCAACCCGCACCCCCCTGGTGAGGAGTTGCTCGGCTACCTGTTGGGCAAAGCCGACCTGCTCTTCGGTAACGGGCAGCAGGCGCATCTGCACCGGGGCTAGCCAGAGGGGAAAGTCACCGGCGTACTCCTCAATCAAAATGCCGATTAGTCGCTCCAGAGAGCCGAAGGGAGCCCGATGAATCATCACGGGCCGCTGGCGGCTGCCATCCTCGGCCACGTATTCCAGCTCAAACCGCTCGGGCAGGTTGTAGTCTACCTGCACGGTGCCCAGTTGCCACTCCCGATCCAGGGCGTCGCGCACAATGAAGTCCAGCTTGGGGCCGTAGAACGCCGCTTCGCCAATGCCCTCAAAGTGGGACATGCCCAGGGTTTCTACAGCGCGACGAATAGCCCCCTCCGCCTTATTCCAGGCTTCCTCTGAGCCAATGTACTTGTCAGAGTTGGGATCCCTAAAGCTCAACCGAGCCCGGAAGGCCGTATCTAGCTTCAGCACCCGCAGGGTGGATTGAATTAAATCCACCACCTTGAGAAATTCGTCATCCAGTTGCTCCGGGGTAACAAATAGGTGGGCGTCGTCCTGGGTAAAGCCGCGCACCCGGGTGAGGCCGCCTAGTTCGCCGGACTGTTCGTAGCGGTAGACCGTGCCAAATTCCGCCAGGCGCATCGGCAACTCCCGATAGGAGCGCAGGGTGGACTTGAAAATCTGCACATGGAAGGGGCAGTTCATGGCTTTTAGCACAAAGCCCTCGTCCTCATTGGCCCCCATCATCGGGAACAAATCGTCCTTGTACTTCTGCCAGTGGCCAGAGGTTTTAAACAAATCCACCCGGCCAATGTGGGGAGTCACCACGGGTTGATAGCCCCGCTTTACCTGTTCTTGCTTTAAAAAGCTCTCCAGAGTTTCCCGCAGAATGGTGCCCTTAGGCGTCCACAGGGGTAGCCCTGGCCCCACCTGATCGGCAAAGATAAACAGGCCCAGTTCCTTGCCCAGCTTGCGGTGGTCGCGGCGCTT
>CAYUBC010000262.1:0-5889 GCA_964442885.1 uncultured bacterium
TGTCGTCGAGGGTAACGCTGTCATAGCCCGTCAGGTACAGCAGGGCGTATTGCAACATGCAGCCGTGGCCAGCGGAAAGCACGAAGCGATCGCGGTTAAACCACTGGGGGTTCTTGGGGTTAAACCGCATGAACTTATCCCACAGGACGTAGGCCATGGGAGCCGCGCCCATGGGCAGACCGGGGTGGCCAGACTTTGCCTTTTCAACCGCATCAATGGCTAAAAAGCGAATGGAATTGATACAGAGTTCTTCCAGGGATTGGGTTGCAACAGCCATAGTTTTAGAGCTTAACGACGGGTTTTTTCGGAGCAGTAAACAATGAACCAGAAAGCCAACGAACAGACATTACAAAGCGCCTTGATTGCGCAAAGCTGGATAACAATTGCCCTCGCCTTTCAGCAGACTCCTGAACCGGGCAATTGTCAATACCTCTGGCCAAGTCAGGCCGATGTAAATCATTCCCTAACCGCACAGTGCTAGGTCATTATACCTATTAACCTGTAGCTCTAGCTACGATACTTGCGAAACACCAGCGTAACGTTATGCCCACCAAAGCCAAAGGAGTTGGAAAGGGCTACCTCAATAGGCATCGAGCGGCTCTGGTTGGGGACGTAGTCGAGGTCACAGTCGGGGTCAGGATCCGTGAGGTTAATGGTGGGTGGGGCAGTGTCGTGGGCGATCGCCAGACAGGCGGCTAACGCCTCAATTCCCCCAGAGCCCCCCAGCAGGTGCCCAGTCATCGACTTGGTGGAACTCACCGCTACCTGATAGGCCGCCTCACCAAGGGCCGTTTTAATCGCCTGGGTTTCAGTAGGGTCGTTGGCGGCGGTGCTGGTGCCATGGGCGTTGATGTAGCTGATTTCCTCTGGCTGCACCCCGGCATCCTTCAGGGCCAGGCGAATGCAGCGGGCTGCCCCTTCGCCACCAGGCACGGGAGCCGTCATGTGGTAGGCATCGCAGGTCATACCGTAGCCGACGATTTCGGCGTAGATCGTGGCTCCCCGGCTGAGGGCGTGCTCTAGTTCTTCCAGAATCAAAATGCCGCAGCCTTCGCCAATCACAAAGCCGTCTCGGCCCTTGTCGAAGGGGCGGCTGGCGACAGCGGGGTCATCATTGCGGGTAGACAGGGCGCGGGCTGAGGCAAACCCCGCCACGGCCAGGGGCGTTACCGCCGCCTCGGTGCCACCGCAAATCATCGCCTGGGCATAGCCGCTCTGAATCAGCCGAAAAGCGTCGCCCACCGCGTTTGAACCCGCCGCACAGGCGGTTACTGTACAAGTACTCGGCCCTTTAGCCCCTGTGTGAATAGCCGTTAGCCCCGCCGCCATGTTGGCGATCATCATCGGCACCATAAAGGGGCTACAGCGACTGGGGCCACGGCTGAGGTAAATCTCCTGCTGGTCTTCCAGCACCTTGATGCCCCCTATCCCGGTGCCGATGCAGGTACCAATTTGCTCGGCATTGAGGTCGGTAATGGCCAATCCGGCATGGCTGAGGGCGCGCTGGGAGGCAATTACCGCAAACTGCGCGAAGCGATCCATCCGCTTGGCCTCTTTCTTGTCAAGAAAGTCCGTCGGGTCAAACCCTTTGACCTCGCCAGCAATTTGAGAGGTATGGTGACTGGGGTCAAAACTGGCAATGCGGGCAATGCCGCTGCGGCCAGCTTTCAGACCCTCCCAGTAGTCCACCAGGCTGTTGCCAATGGGAGTGATGGCATCCATGCCGGTAACAACAACGCGCTTGAAATCAGAGTGAGCCATAGCCAAGTTGGGGGTAACACGAGATCAAGTCCAGAACCAGGCCATAGTTGCGGAAGCATCCTCAGGCTAGGGCTGGACTTGATAAGGGCAGCAATCTAAAGAGCAGAATCAAACAACCAGCTTGACCCCAAAAGCTTAGGGAAAAACAACCCAGGGGTAGCTGACGGCTTCAACTAGGCGGCTGTTTTTTCGTTAATAAAGTTAACCGCATCCTGTACAGTGGCAATGCCTTCAGCCGCTTCGTCTGGAATTTCGATACCGAACTCTTCCTCCAGGGCCATCACCAGTTCTACGGTGTCCAGGGAATCAGCGCCAAGATCATTGGCGAAGCTGGCTTCAGGCTTAACGTCAACTTCTTCTACACCAAGCTGTTCGCTCACAATCTTTTGAACCTTACCAAAAACCTCTGCGCTCATAGGACTCCTATGCCTCTTTTTCCTGGAAATGAATTCACAACACAAAACCTTAACACCTGAAGGCCCCGATCGAGCTTAAATCGACTGGAAACCCCAAGGCTAAGGCGCTCATTTTGAGCATCTCTACATACTATCGGAAAGCGTCGCTCCTCAAGCAGAGGTTGCCGCCTCGTGGAATAGCTACCGCAGAGAGGCGGGCAGTCACGTAGGGCGACGGCTTTGTAAATTAATGAAAACCCTTATCGGCTTCTGTGAAACAGTCTCCCCAGGGGTGAACCGTGGCCCACCTTACAGTACATATGATTGCTGCACTTGAAGCGGGAATCTGCTTTCCTGGAAACCTCCTCAAGTACATGGCTGATGCTCAAACGTCGCAAATTGGGAAGGCAGAAGGATGAAGGCAGAAGGCAAAAGGATGAATTAAGCAGGCAGAAGGTGGAAGGCGAGGTGCTGTGAAGAGGCTAAAAAACGAGATGGACGGCAATTCAGAATCCAAAATTCAGACCCACCCCTGCCCCTCCCAGGAGGGGAATCTGAACTCCCCCTATCTCGCTACTGCTAGCCGCCCGTACTTGTAATACGCGGCACAGGCTCCCTCTGACGACACCATGCAGGCTCCCAGGGGGGTTTCTGGGGTGCAGGCGGTGCCAAATACCTTGCAATCCCAGGGTTTCTTCACTCCTTTGAGGATGTCGCCGCAGGCGCAGGCGCGGTGGTCGGGCACCTGTTGTTTGGGTAGGGCGAACGTTTCCTCAGCGTCAAACTGGGCCAGGGCGGGGCGCATCCGCAGCCCAGAGGCCGGAATGTCTCCCAGTCCTCGCCACTGGAAGCTATCTCGAACTTCAAACACCTCAGCCATGGCCTTCAGGGCAACGGCATTGCCCTCTGCCTGCACCAGGCGAGTGTACTGATTTTCCACCTGGCAGCGGCCCTCTGCCAGTTGCTTCAGCACCATCCACACCGACTGGAGAATATCTAAAGGCTCGAACCCAGACACCACCACGGGTTTGCCGTAGCGTCCGGCAATCACCTGGTAGGGTTGGGTGCCAATCACCATGCTGACGTGCCCTGGCCCCACAAAGCCATCGAGTTGGAGATCGGGGTTGTCGAGCAGGGCTTCCAGGGCGGGGACGACCAGGACGTGATTGCTAAACAGGCTGAAGTTGGTCACCCCCTGGGCTTTGGCCTGAAGTACCGTTAACGCCGTGCTGGGAGCCGTGGTTTCAAAGCCAATGGCAAAAAAGACCACCTCTCGGTCAGGGTTTTCCCTGGCAATGGTGAGGGCATCCAGCGGCGAGTAGACCATGCGGATGTCGGCTCCCTCGGCCCTGGCCTGGAGCAGGTTGAGGCGAGAGCCAGGCACTCGCATGGCATCGCCAAAGGTGGTGAAGATCACCTGGGGTTGCTGGGCAATGGCCATGGCATCATCCAGCCGTCCCCTGGGCATGATGCACACCGGGCAGCCTGGGCCATGCACCATTTCCACCGTTGGCGGCAACAGATGCTCTAGCCCAAACTTAAAGATGGCGTGGGTGTGGCCACCGCACACCTCCATGATTTTGATTGGCCCGGGCCGATGCTGGGTCAACGTTTGCCCCAGCGCCGCAATGTCGCGCAGCATGCCCTCGGCCCTGGCTGGGTCACGGAATTCGTCAACGTATTTCATGGTTGGCTATCTCCTCGAGTAGGGAAAGGGTAGCGGCGGCCTCGTCGGGGTCAATGCGGTTGAGGGCAAAGCCAACGTGTACCAGCACCCAGTCGCCCACGCAGCGCTCTGGGGGGTGGTCGTCATCGACAATGCAGGCAATGTTGACGGGACGGCGCACGCCGTTGATATCGACAATGGCCAGGTGGTTGGCCGAGTCGGTGATGGATTGGATTTGTCCAGGGATGCCGAGGCACATGGTGGGTAGGGGGTAGGGGGTAAAGGGGGCTAGGGGGAGAGGCATTGGGCGGCAGCAATGACGGCCTGGCCGAGGGAGAGCCCGCCATCGTTAGGGGGAACTTGGTGGTGGGTGAGCACCCGTAACCCCTTGGCCTGGAGTTGCTGCTGAACCTGGGCAACGAGGATTTGGTTTTGGCAGACGCCGCCGGAGAGGGCGACGGTGGTAAGGGTATGGCGCTGGGCCAGGTGGTGGGCCAGGGTGGCGATCGCCTTCCCTAGCCCAACCTGGAACCGGGCGGCCATCACCGCGACGGGGGTTTGCTGCTGCATATCGCCCAGCAAGCCCTGCCACAGGGGCGTCGGATTCAGGATTAGGGGAGTGGCGTGGCTATCTACAGATGCCACCGGATCCGCCCCGTGGGCCTGGGAAGATGCTTCATGCACCCAAAACTCGTAAGCGGTGTCCTGGGCGATTTGTAGATGGTGGGGTTCGACCAGCGCTTCTAGCTCTATTGCGCCCTGGCCCTCGTAGCTGGCGGATTGGTAGCAAATTCCCAGGGCGGCGGCTACGGCATCAAACAGCCGTCCGGCGGAGGAGGCCAGGGGTGCATTGAGTTGTTTCGCCAGCATGGCATCCAGCAGGGTGAGGGGTTGCTCGTTCAGGTGCTCCACCAGCGGTAGGCCAGAAAACCCCTGCTGAACCGTCTGCCAGTTGCCAAAGGCCGCGACCAGGTGAGCGTAGACACTGCGCCAGGGTTGACGAATCGCCTGGCTGCCGCCCAGCATGGCCACGGGCTTGAGGTGGGCCAGGCGGCGATAGTGCCGATAGTCAGCCAGCAAAAATTCGCCTCCCCACAGGCTGTGGTCATCGCCGTAGCCCAGGCCATCCAGGGCAATGCCCAGCACTGGCGGTGTTTCTAGGGGCAGGCCGTTGTCGGCCATGCAGGCAGCAATGTGGGCATGGTGGTGCTGCACCGTAACCAGCGGTAGGGCCTGGTTTTCGGCTAATTCCTGGCCTAGCTTGGTCGCCAGGTAGTCGGGATGGCCATCCACCACAATCCCCTCTGGCCTGTACTCGAAAAGATCGAGGTAAAGCTCCAGCGCTTGCCGGTAGCCCTGGTAAGCGGCGGCGTGCTCCAAATCACCCAAATGCTGGGAAAGAATGGCCTGGCCAGGGCGCAGCAGGCAAAAGGTACTTTTTAGCTCGCTACCCAGGGCCAGCAACAGGGGGGCACTGCCAAAGCCCGGTGGCAAGTCTAGAGAGGCGGGCGCATAGCCCCTGGCTCGACGCAGCACCTGCACCTGTCCAGCGCTGACCCGCACCACGGAATCATCCACCCGGTTAACAATGTCGCGGTTGTGGAGCAAGAAATAGGACGCCATGCTCCCCAGTTGCTCGCGCACGGCCTCGTTAGTAATGCACTGGGGCTCATCGGAGCGGTTGCCGCTGGTCATCACCAGGGGACGATCCAGCCGCTGAAAAATCAGATGGTGCAGCGGTGTGTAGGGCAGCATGACACCGAGGCTGGAGAGGTTGGGGGCCAGGGAGGGAGCGAGGGGAGGATGGATTTTGGATTTTGGATTCCCCTCTTGGGAGAGGCAGGGGTGGGTTTGGATTTTGGATTGGGAATTCTCGAAGCCTGACTCCTGACTCCTGATTCCTGACTCCTGACTTCTCATCTCCAGGCAACTGTCGGGGTCTGCCTTTCTCCTATTAAGCAGCACGATGGGGGCGGCAGGGCTGGCCAGCAGTTCGGCTTCCAGGTCGCTGACTTCGCAGTAGGGTTTGATGACGGAAAGGTCGCGCACCATCAGGGCAAAGGGTTT
>CAYUBC010000263.1:0-5884 GCA_964442885.1 uncultured bacterium
CAGACTTAATCTGCCCGGTCATTGCCCCGACCACCAGGTCTGCAATGAAGTCGTCGGGGGTTTCCCCAGAACGGTGGCTGACCATGCAGGTGTAGCCCGCCTCGTGGGACATTTTGATGGCGGCCAGCGTTTCGGTGATAGAGCCAATCTGGTTGACCTTAATCAGAGAAGAGTTGCCGACTTTGTCCTGAATGGCCTGGGCAATGATTTTGGGGTTGGTAACAAAGGCATCGTCACCCACTAGCTGGATGCGATCGCCCAGCCGCTGGGTCATCAGCTTCCAGCCTTCCCAGTCCTTCTCGCCCAGACCATCTTCAATGGAGACAATGGGGAACTGGCTCACCCAGCTTTCCCAGAGTTGAATCATGTCCTCTGAGGTTTTGCGGCTGTTGTCGGACTTAAAGAGTAAATAGCTGCCGTCTTCTTGATAGAGTTCGCTAACCGCCGGGTCGAGAGCGATGGCAATATCCTCACCGGGGCGATAGCCAGCCTTCTCCACGGCCTTGAGGATCATCTCAATGGCTTCTACGTTGCTTTTCAGGTTAGGGGCAAAGCCGCCTTCATCGCCAACCCCAGTGCTGTAGCCCGCTTCCTTGAGCACAGCCTTAAGCGCGTGGTAAACATCGGCACCATAGTGCATGGCCTCGCTAAAGCTGGGCGCACCGACCGGAGCAATCATGAACTCCTGGAAGTCGATGCTGTTGTCGGCGTGCATACCGCCATTGATTACGTTAAAACAGGGCACCGGCAGCAGGGTCGATTCAGGGCTGCCCAAATGAACGTAAAGAGGAATGCCTGCCGCCGTTGCTGCCGCCCGCGCGACCGCCATAGACACGCCCAGAATGGCATTGGCACCCAGGGTAGACTTATATTCTGTGCCATCCAGATCCAGCATTTTCTGGTCTACCGTGGCCTGGTCGGTGGCGTCCATGCCGGTTACTGCTGCAGCAATCTGCTCGTTAACGTTGGCTACGGCCTGGCGTACACCCTTGCCGTCGTAGCGGCTCTTGTCGCCATCGCGCAGTTCCAGAGCTTCGCGGGTGCCGGTGGAAGCACCAGAGGGCACGGCAGCCCGACCCTTAGAGCCATCTGCCAGAACCACATCTACCTCAACCGTGGGATAGCCGCGAGAATCCAGGATTTCTCTGCCATGAACCGATGTAATTGCAACCATAACTATGACTCCATTGGTGATTCAATGAACCGCTGCCAGACCGTTCCTGTGAATCAAGCACTGAGGGCAGGGGCAAGCCTGTAGTATCCTACCGGGTGATGACCTATACGGTGAAGACCTGACAGTCAGGGAAATGCGACAACGGTTCAAATTGCTGTATCGGGTTCGTTGATCTGCGTAGACTGAGCGGGGTTACAGGAAACAGCCACTCCAGCCTTTACATAGGTGGATAGTAGCTGAATCGGGTTAATGCCTAGTTAATTCTCAGATTCCTCTAAGGATTAGCGCCCTGATCTACCCTAGGTGGACAGGCTGCCCTGGCACTGGGGGCAAAGGCCGAAGAACTCCAGGGTGTGATAGAAAATTTTGAAGTGGTGGGCCTGATGCAACTGCTGCTCCAGGTCGTGAACCGGGCATTCATGAATGGCGATGGTGTTGCCGCACTGCAGGCAGGTCAGGTGATGGCGATCTTCCTGGGGCAGGCTGTAAAGGGCCTCTCCAGAGGGCAGGGTGCGCATCTGTACCGCACCTTCCAGCTTCAGGGCATCTAAGGCCCGATAAACGGTGGCCAGCCCCATTGTCAAGCCGTCCTGGCGCAGCTCAATGTACAGACTTTGGGCCGAAATCGGTTGGCTCAGCCCCTTCAGGGCCAACAAAATCTTCTCTTGACTGCGGGTTCGTCTGGCCATGCTAGTTCACTGGTTCTGCCCTTATTTTACCTACCCATTGATGCGATAGGATGATGCAGTGCTTTCAACTTGTTGAGTTTAGCCCCTGGCGGAGTGTATTGTGCCTCAGTATAGTGCTCGTATTTACGTCACCCTGCGTCCATCGGTGCTAGATCCGGCGGGCACGGCAGTGCAGTCGGGCCTGGCCCACATGGGCTATACCAATGTGGAGTCTATTCGCATTGGCAAATATATTCAGCTAACGTTAGAGGCGGAAGATGAAACCACCGCTAGCCAGCAACTTGATCGCATGTGCGACCAACTCCTGGCCAACCCTGTGATTGAAAACTACCGCTTTGAGCTGCACTCTCAAACCGCATCGGTTTAAGCTCTAGCTAAAATCCAAGAGCCGTGGGTGTGGGCATCCCTAAATTCAGAACCCCTCAATTCACAACATTAAGTCAGCGCATCGGGGAGTAGACAATGAAATTCGGCGTTATTGTGTTTCCTGGGGCCAACTGCGATCGCGATGTCGCCTACGTCACCCGTGATCTCCTGGGACAGCCCACCCGCATGATCTGGCATGAAGACAGCCACCTGGACGACGTGGATGTGATTGTAGTGCCCGGTGGCTTTAGCTACGGCGACTATCTCCGCTGCGGGGCGATCGCTCGCTTTTCCCCTGCCATTCAAGCTACCGTGAGCCATGCCCAGCAAGGCAAGCCCGTAATTGGCATTTGCAACGGCTTCCAGATTCTGACCGAGGTGGGCCTACTGCCGGGGGCACTAGTGCGAAATCGGGATATGCAGTTTATCTGCGATCGCGTTCCCCTGCGAATAGAGCGGACTGACCTACCCTTTACCAAAGGATATGCCGCTAACCAGGTAATTACCCTGCCTATTGCCCACGGCGAGGGCAGCTACTATGCCGACGACGCTACGTTAGCTGAGCTAGAAGCCAACGGGCAAATTGTGTTTCGCTATTGCAGCCCAGATGGTACCTTTGACCTGGCCAACAACCCTAACGGCTCACTGCACAACATCGCCGGTATCTGTAACCGCCACGGCAACGTTTTAGGGCTTATGCCCCACCCGGAACGAGCCGCCGATCCTCTCTTGGGTGGGGTAGATGGGTTATCGCTGTTTGAGGGCCTGGTGAAAGCGTTGGTGACGGTTTAGCTCTGCACCATTGCGGGTCTTCCTTTACAGTTGCTTGATTTAAGCCAAATTTTCTATACACAACCTTGACTATTGCACTGTCACAGCAACCTTGAATAACGCACTAAGGCTTCAGTAGCCTAATGCTTAAACCTGCCGTAGAACGCTAAACCTATTCGGTATTGGCCGACGGTAGCTTTGCTACGCTCAAGCACCCAGAGCCAGGGGATAACTGGGGCTGGGGCTGGTTTGTTGTTGAGGAGAAGCACCATGTCAGACTCTGATCGCTGGCCCAACCAGGCCCAAGGCTATGAGCCCATTGTTTATGAATACTGCCAACTGGCGCTACGTCCAACGCTCGATCAACTGGCCGCTCAGCGATTAGGCGAAATTTTGCACCAGGCCATTGCTGAACCCCTGCTTAGCCTCATGATTGATGAGGCCGATCGATTGCTAAATCGGTGGCAATCTACCATGAGCACCGTCGTGCTCCAACAGCAACAGGTTCGCCTCCAGCAGCGGATAGATGCCCAATGGATAGAGACGCTGCTCACTGAGTTACAGCGGTTTTGAAACTAGTACCGCTACGTGGAGTTCAAGCTGTCATGGCCTACCGGATCAGTCCAGAATAGAGCAGGTGCGGCTACAGCATCCTTTCGCCAACCTGTGGTTGAGTATGCTAATTCTCGATTGTTCTCTCTGCTGAATCCTAACAATGAGCTATACGATGTACTGAAAGTTTTGAAGCATTTGGGAGCTGTCGTTACCCCCTGGTAGTTATCGCCAATGACCAATGAGTCTGTCGAATCTCAACCCTCGGTAACGCCGCCTGATACTCGGCGCTGGTTGGTGCAGGTTTGCCAGCATCGCTCTTGTTTGCGTAACCAGGCGCAAGCCGTGCTAGCCACATTTCAGCAATACCGATCTGAGCATATTTTGGTGGCAGAAAGTGATTGTATGGGTCAGTGCAGTGCTGGGCCAATGGTGCGCATTCTACCGGATGATACCTGGTACTGCCAAATTAGCCCAACGGATGTGCCTCGCATTGTGGAACAACACCTGGGCCAGGGGCAGCCTGTGCGAGAACGATTGCATACCCGTTTTCATCCATCACCAGAAGCCTAATCGGGTTAGTTTGATAATATTTTGGACTTCAAAATCCAGACCACATCAACAGGGCTACGCTTTATTGGAATTTAATCTTCGACTAAAGAAATCAATCATTTTAATTAACCAATACCACCCTGAAATTTAATCTCGCCTCAGAGCTTTTGTGGGATCATGCTCTGTGGCAATTAGGGTGAAAAGAATCTGTCGGGCTGGAGCTGGGCGGATTGTTTTCATGGCTATTTGAGAGTGCAACAACGAATCATTAGGAGAGCTTTCGAGCCATGTCTTCCAACATCTTTCAACCGATCCAAGTCAGCGATTCAGAAAACTCTACAACTGAGCCGCTGGCTACCCTCGTCGGCTTTGCCGTTCTGCCTGCCGACACCTTTGCCGATGGCCCCCCCACCGGCGAGGGGATCGCCGCCAATGGCCGTACTGGCCCCTTTGCTGGCCCGCCGGTACAGGGCTTTAGCGGGGTGCAGTTTGCCCCCGGCGGCGACGGCTCTAACTTCTGGTTCCTCTCGGACAATGGTTTTGGTTCCAAGATCAACAGCCCCGACTACCTGCTGCGCGTATACCAGGTAGCCCCCAACTGGGCTGGGTCTGAGGGCGGTGACGGCAGCGTTGAAATTCAGGGCTTTGTGCAGCTTAGCGATCCTAATGATCTGATCCCCTTCGACATTCAAAACGAAGGCACCGCTGAGCGCCTGCTAACCGGGGCCGACTTTGATCCGGAATCCATTGTGCTGGATGCCAACGGCAATATCTGGATTGGGGAAGAATTTGGCCCCTATCTGCTGCAATTTGACGCTAACGGCCAACTGCTGTCTGCGCCCATTGCCACCCCCAACGTCAACACTCTGATTACCCTGAATGGCCAGGATCCCATCGTGATTGGCCACCGGGGCGCGAGCGGCGAGCGCCCAGAGCATACCCTGGAGGCCTACGAACTCGCCATTCAGCAGGGGGCCGACTTCATCGAGCCTGACCTGGTGGTGACCAAGGACGGCGTGTTGATTGCCCGCCATGAAAACGAAATTTCTGGCACTACGGATGTGGTCGATCGCCCCGAATTTGCCGACCGTCAAACGACTAAGATTATTGACGGCGCAGAGTTTACCGGCTGGTTTGCCGAAGACTTTACCCTGGCGGAACTCAAGACCCTGCGAGCCAAGGAGCGCATTCCCAATGTGCGCCCCGGCAACACCGAGTTTGATGGCCAGTTCGAGGTGCCCACCCTGGCCGAGGTGATTGACCTGGTGAAGCAGGTAGAAGCCGAAACCGGGCGGATCATCGGCATTTATCCCGAAACTAAGCACCCTACCTTTCTGGCCCAAGAAGGCACCTTTGTGGATGGCACCCCCATCAACCTGGATACCAGCCAGATTTTGGTAGACACCCTGATTGCTGAGGGCTTTACGGATCCTAGCCGCATCTTCATCCAGTCCTTTGAGGTGCAAAACCTGATCGAAATTCAGGCCCGTTTGGATGCGGAAGGGCTGAGCGACATTCCCCTGGTGCAGCTCTACGGCGACACAACCGCCGGGGCCGACCTCAACGATTCCTTCTCCTTCCCCTACGACATCCGCTACAACATTGCCCAGGGCAACGACCTGGCCGCCATCTACGGCCAGGACTTTTTGGATACCGCAGAAAATCCCCTCTCTGCCGATACCCTCTACGCCGACCTGGATAGCCCAGAGATGCTGCAACTGCTGCGCGACAAGTACGCAGAAGGCGTTGGCCCCTGGAAAAACAACATTCTGCTGCGGGA
>CAYUBC010000264.1:0-5878 GCA_964442885.1 uncultured bacterium
ACAACGGAGAGCAGTGCCATGGTGGCTTGAAAGCTACCGGCCAGGTTTTGGTCGGCGGGGCCTTTTAGCATTTTGCGGTAGGTCACTGGCGCGCCAGGAATAATGGCCATAGCCGCGATGCCAGCCCGCACCGTAAAGGGTAGCGGCAACAGCCAAACCACGGCCATAGCGACCAGCGGCACCACCACAAAGGCCGCCACCACGCAGCGCAGCAACAATCCGGGGTGTCGCCATAGCCGCGCAATGCCCTCAAACCGTAGATTCATGCCCATTGACAGCATTACCGCAAACAGCGTGATTTGGGCAAAGCTGGTGAGCAGCTCTTTAATATCCATTGGCTATTTACCTGAGACAACAGCAAAAATTTCCGCGTCCTAACTGGCGCAATCGTTAGGGGTGCCTAGACTCGGTTTGGTATAGACACCGCGCAAATTGCTTGACATGGGGCTAGTACCGAAAGGCAGAAGGCAGCAAGAGAATTCCTGGTGACCCAAGGGCTCTCACTTTAGCTAATAGGCAAGTTATTTCTGCCTCAGAGTACTAATGCAGCGTCAAGACCAAAAGTTTGGGCTTGACAGGCCACTAGGCCACCCTGCGGCCTAGCCACCAAAAATCGCTTTTAGCGAAGCTAACGTGGCTATTTCTCTTGCTTGTAAATGCCACCCTAAATTCCTTTGACAAAGAGATTTAGCGGCCCAAATTAAGCGTTAGATCCATAGGTTAAGAAGCAATTAAATAACTTAAAAAGCGAGGAAAATCAACCTGATTTGTTACGTTTCGTTATAAACGACGCTGTGAACAAACGGCTGATGTAGACGACCGGAGTACGACCAAAGTACCTGTAGTAGCGCAATTCTGAAGCTCAAGGGCACCAACTAAACGCCTACCTGTTCTTTGATATCACGATCAGCAATTGATGTCTTGTCATTTTGCGCCAGTTGCAATAAGAATCTGTCATAATTGTCCAGCGTCGGCTGAAAGGTAGTTCAAAAACTGGATTGAGCTAGCCTGAAAAATACGCTGTTTGAGCTTAAGTTTAGATTGTTAGAGGGTTGTATCTGAGCCGTCCACTATTCCTACGCACACGTGAATGAAAACTATTCCCCTAGTAAGAGCTGGTCTACTTCTACGGTTTACTCATTGGTTGGATCAAATTGGTGCCCCTACAGAACGATTGCTAGAGCGCCATAACCTATCCATAGCTCTGCTAAGGGATCCGGAAGGGCTTATCCCGCTATTGCCCAGCTCAGCCTTTTTAGAAGCAGCTACTGACTTAGAAGGGGTGGATGGCTTGGGCCTTTTGGTGGGTCAGCAGACCCAGGTAACTCATTTGGGGGAGTTTGGGCGGTGGCTCAACAGCAGCCTTACGCCCTTTGACTGTCTAACTACGTTAGAACGCACTATCAATCTGCTCAACTCTGGTGAGCGGGTGAAGTTGCTCTGGCAACCCGATGGGATATGGTTGCAAAGCCATCTCTTTGCCTTTGACCGAACCGAGGCTCCCCAGGCTAAATGCTTTAGCCTGATGATTTACCTCAACCTGTTGCAAGCTATGTTTGGCCCCGACTGGCGGCCCTTAGCCATTCAGTTTGCGATATCTCCTTCACCGGCCATCGTCAACCATGTGCGCTTTGCAGGGGTGCCGCTTCAGTCTATAAAACTGTCGGAGATTGCCCTGGAATTAGGCTACACCGACCACGGTAACTTTAGCCGTGCCTTTAAGCGATGGACAGGGGTTACCCCTCGTGCCTATCGGGTGATTCGCCAGGAGGAGGGGGAACTGAGTGGATAGCGGCCATCCTGCCCGGCTTAGCCTAAATAGCCGCCTAAACAGCCAGGGTGCCCAGGGTGCCGCCGAGGCTCAGCCCAAGTAAAACCGTAGCCGCCAGGGTGAGGAACGCTTTCTGTTGGTGCAGTCGGAGTTGGAGTCGCTCAGCCAGGTGGCGGGTTAGCAACCGACACAGCAAAGTCAGCAGCACAGCGAGTAAGCCCAACCCCAGCACCTGCCAAAACACACTGGCCAGGGTGATTTTCTCCAGTTGGTCTGAGCCCAGGTGGTTAAGCGCCAGAGCCAGGGCCAGGGTTACTGCCCCCGCCCCAGCTAGGCGCAGCAGCAGCAACAAAAACCGCCAGGCTAAGCGACTGGGCTGCTCCTGAGCCGCAAGCAGGGCCAGTTCTAGCACGTGGAGCCAGGCCCCCACTAGCACCAGAGGCCACACCCAGGGCGTGCCCGGTAAGGCTGTGACTAAAAAGCCCACCACGGCATACCAGAGCCCACACAGCAGCATCAACCCCGCGTTAGACCGCTGGCTCTGACGCGAGAGAGAAGGACTGGCTGGCCGAGTGGGCCGAGGCCGCCGTTGGGGCGAACTATTCATGGCTGGTGGTGGAACCCGATAAAACCCTAGGCTCTAGTGTGCCAGGAAGCGCAGCGTTCTGGAGTAATCTTGTCATAATGTCCTGCGAATTGACCCCATGAGCGTTCCCCTTACTGCCCTGGCGCAAGGGCTACTCGCCGCCTCTAGCCTGCTGCTGGGGGCGGTGATCGGCATTGGCTGGCAACCGGCGCGGGCGTTTACGGCGGCCATCATGGCCTTTGGCAGTGGCACGCTGATTTCAGCGATCGCCTTTGATATTACCCTGCCAGTGTTTAGAGAGAGCGGATTTTGGCCGCTGATTGTGGGGTTTGCCCTGGGGGGCACGCTGTTTACGGTCATTGTCAACTACATCGACGACCAGGGCGGGTTTATTCGCCATCCTTCCTCCTCGCGGCGGTTTTTGTACCACCATCGCCAGGAAGAAGCCTCAGAGGTGCTGGATCGCATCGAGCATATTGAGATGCTGCATAGCCTGTCTCCTTCGGAAATGCAGGCGATTATTCCCCTACTCAAACCCCTCTCTGTTGAGCCGGGTACGGTGCTGTGTCAGGAAGGGGCGGCGGGCGACTCTATGTTTTTAATTGTTGATGGGCAGGCCGAAATTCTCAAGGGTTCTCAGCGGCTGGCTCAGCTTGGGGCTGGAGAGATGTTTGGGGAAATGGCTCTACTCACCGGCGAAGACCGCTCGGCAACGGTGATGGCGAAAACGCCGATGGAACTGTACGAACTAGAGCGAGCCGACTTTGATGCCATGCTGACTCGGTCGCCTCAGCTATCCAGCGGGTTGAGTCGCATTCTGGCTCGTCGGTTGCGCGAAACTACCCAATCCACAACCAAGCCTAAGTCTGTAGAGGATGACCACTGGCGGCAGCGGGTGTTAGACAGCGTAGAAGTGGATATTCCCATTTCGGAGCAGCAATTCAAGGAACTGGCCGAAAGTTCTGCACCCCTGGCGATTCTGGTTGGCACCATGATGGACAATATCCCCGAAGCCCTGGTAATTGGCTTTAACGCGGGTATGGGGCACATCAGCAGTTCGTTTTTGCTGGCCGTGTTTATTTCTAACATTCCTGAGGCCATGTCAAGTTCTATGGGGATGAAGAAAGCGGGTACCTCGTCTCGGCGAATTTTGGCCCTCTGGGGAGGAGCCGTACTGCTCAGCGGCCTGATTGCCATGACCGGCAGCCTGATGATGAATCTTACGGCGGCCTGGATGGTGGGGGTTGCCAAAGCCACGGCAGGCGGCGCAATCTTAGCCATGGTGGCCAGCACAATGATGCCCGAAGCCTACGAAATGGGCGGCAGTTCGGTAACGTTTTCGACCATTGCAGGCTTTTTGGTGAGTTTTTGGGTGGCGTCTTCGGAGCTTTGAGGAGAAGTCGGTCTACCGTCCTGGTGTTTAGGATACCTGGTGCTTAGGATGCGGGGAGTTAGGAGGGACGAGACTTCTAAAGGCTGGCTCCTGTAGCCTGGCTTTGCAGAATTTTCTCGGCTGACGGTGATACCCGATGGTTCGGGCAAACGGCATGTCTAATCGTGAGACTTGAGGCGCTCTTCTCTGGACTTGCGATGATATTATTGAGTCCAAAAGTGATTAACTTTGGCTGTTACCCGGTGGCAGAGGCGTAGTAATCCTGCTGGGGTTTTAGAGTGCTGGGTTGCATGGGATAAGCTGTGAGGCTATTTCCGCCGTGGGCTGCGTTTCTTGGGTGGCGACTCAGTTGTTTTGGGGGATTCTGTGGGTTGACGAGGGGCTGGAGTATGCTCTGCAAGGCTCAAAATCACTACTCGCCTGGGGGGAGGAGATTCATAAATGCAGTAAATTAAGCGATAGACCGCGCCATGCCACTCCATATCCAGGGCACGGTAGCCAGCCAATTCGCCCGTTAAGCTGTGATTGGGCACGCCATAGGTGCGGTAGGGATCCATAGAAAGCACCTGCTGATAGCGGAGGAATTCGGGTTGGAAGGCCCCAGGCAGGTTGGGCAGATCTTGCCGGTTTACTTGCCGATGCAGCTGAATTCGATACCTAATCCTTCTACCCACGGGCGTTTAACCAATCCTCAAGGTCACTCTCATTGACCGTTTCGCCTGCATCAATAACCGTAACCCACTGAACAGGGTTGTGGAGATCCGGGAGGCGCTCCAGGGCTAGTGTCTCGGCAGATAGGCTGGCGCAACTGGGTTGACTGTGATCGCGTTTCCAAACCAGGTAGCCCACGACGTCTTGGACGGTGCGGAGTTCGGCCTCGGAGAGGGTGTGAAGTTGGTGGGTAATCTGCTCGACTAACGTGGCCAGTGCGGAGTTTTGCATGGCTGAGAGAGGGAAGGCTTGGCCCTATTGTGGCATTTTAGGCGAAACTGCTGTACTTGATACTCGCCATCTACCAACTGATACACCGAGAGGGTGGGCTGCCTGGTTCACGCCTAAGACATCCGGTTAATATCCCGAAGCGCGTCCTGGCGGATGCACAATGTAAGGTCTTGGAATGAAACACGGCAAAGCCTCGCGATCAATGATGACAGCGCCTGCATGATACAGGTGAACCCTGGTTGGCGTTAAGGTCAATTGTAGGGTTTGAGTTGGGGAATAACCCTCGTTTAATGTAGGACTCTACGTTGATGGCTCCTTGAGTAGTTGCGGGAAATGCAAATAACCGATAGCTGAAAATCCCTTCTAAACAGGCACTTCAAGTCAAGCTACATTTTTCAGGACTAGAATTGGACTAAATTGAACGCTCCTTTTTAGCCTTCAAAATCGCCCAAATCCCCGTAATGGCGTTGGCGTAAACCCGCGCCAGGCAAACAACCATCATACCTGCGTTACTCCTGGGAGCAGCGCAAGCCCTTCATTGAGCTGACATCGCATTGGGGAGTAGCCTGGAGTTAGTCTCGTAATTAATCTAGCAAGCTTCGGCTTTAGACCCTTGTTAAGACAAATTAGTCTCAATTCAATACAACTGCTTGCCTGTTTTTGGACTTAATAATCTTTTTCCTAGACTACTTTCGATCGCCCTGAGTCTTACCAGGAGACGCCCCATTTGACTAAGGCGACTTTTGAAAAAGAGTTTCCCCGATGGTGGGCAGGTATCTTCTTTTTTGGAAATCACCTAAGGCGACCTAACCCCAACGTCTTCGCGATCTGCATTCTTTTCCAGGCAAGCACTTCGGAAAGCTGCCGCAGCCCCTTGCCGGGGAAGTCTCAAGTCTTTTACGGGACTCAAAAGTCTTAATTTAGGACTATTTTTGATACATTTTAGTCCTAATATAAGACAGTATGGCGAGGCACTACCTTGTCTATTTATCTATTTCATCCCCTATGAATGCCTGCCTGAGCGCTATCTCGCGTAGGCAGTTGATTACAATCTGGACGGGTTGAATCTCTGCTTGAGAATTACTCGTTCTTTTGTGGGACTAAAGAAAATCCCAGGTAGTCTCAAAAAAAGACTACCTGGGAAAGTCTCGTGCGCTCTCAAAGCAGATCAATGCAGACCAATTTG
>CAYUBC010000265.1:0-5871 GCA_964442885.1 uncultured bacterium
GGGCTAATGGAAACCGCCCTAGGATTTACGGGCGAAACCAACGTCCAGGGCGAGGCGGTTAAGAAGATGGATATCTACGCCAATGACGTGTTTATCTCTGTTTTCAAGCAGAGTGGCCTGGTCTGTCGGTTGGCTTCCGAGGAAATGGAAAAACCCTACTACATTCCAGAAAACTGCCCCATTGGCCGCTACACCCTGCTCTACGATCCCATCGATGGCTCTTCCAACGTAGACATTAATCTCAACATTGGCTCCATCTTCTCCATTCGCCGCCAGCAGGGGGATGACCTTGACCAAACCGGGGCAGACCTATTACAGGATGGCCGCCAGCAGTTGGCCGCTGGCTACATTCTCTACGGCCCCAGCACGGTGCTGGTTTACTCCATTGGCCGGGGCGTACACGCCTTCACCCTGGATCCTAGCCTGGGTGAGTTTATCCTCGCTGCGGAGAATATTCAGGTGCCCAGCCACGGCCCCACCTACAGCGTCAACGAAGGCAACTTCTGGCAGTGGGATGACTCCATCCGCGACTTCACCCGCTATGTGCATCGCCATGAGGGCTATTCGGCCCGCTATACGGGGGCGCTAGTGGCCGATTTCCATCGCATTCTGCTTCAGGGTGGGGTATTTCTTTACCCAGGCACCACGAAAAAGCCAGAAGGCAAACTCAGATTGCTCTATGAAACTGCTCCCCTGGCCTTTTTGATTGAGCAGGCCGGTGGCCGAGCCAGCACTGGCAGCCAAGACATCATGGCCCTGGTGCCAACGGAAATTCACCAGCGCTCGCCCCTGATCATCGGCAGTCCTGAGGATGTGGCCCTGGTGGAATCTTTCATTCAAGACCACAGCCATAGGGAGGCCATGAATCCGGTTTAAGCGGGGCTGATTAAACCGCCAAATGTAGTCCTGATCACCATCTCATCTGCCGTTGATTAAGAGCGTCTATAGTATCGGCAGGTTTTCTCAATGTGCTGCCAAGATAAAAATTGCCAGTCCCCTGCAATCTAGACCTGTGGGCTCGCAGACTAATCGCAGGGCCGTACCAGATGCATTCCTAACCTTTACCCCTTACCTAGAACGCTTATGGTGTCCTTGCTTGAAAATCCGTTGCGGGTCGGCCTCCAGCAAGACCGCATCCCAGAACCGCAGATTTTGGTCATTTTCGGGGCCTCTGGCGACCTCACCCAGCGCAAGATTGTGCCTGCCATTTACCAAATGCGGCGAGAGCGACGCTTACCCCCAGAACTGACGATTGTGGGGGTAGCTCGCCGCGAGTGGAGCCACGATTTCTTCCGCGAACACATCCGTGAAGGCATCGAAGAATTTGGCAACGGCATCGGCTACGAGGCCATCTGGCAGGATTTTGCTAAGGGACTGTTCTACTGTTCAGGGGATATTGATAACCCGGAGTTTTACCAAAAACTTAAAACCTTCTTAGCTGAGCTAGACGAGCAGCGGGGTACCAAGGGTAACCGGGTGTTCTATCTGTCGGTTGCTCCGCGCTTCTTTGGCGAAGCCACCCAACAGTTGGGTGCCGCTGGAATGCTGGAGGATCCGAATAAACAGCGTTTAATTATCGAAAAGCCCTTTGGTAAAGATCTCGCCTCGGCCCAGGTGCTTAATCGGGTGGTGCAGGAGGTCTGTGATGAGCGGCAAATCTACCGCATTGACCACTATCTGGGTAAAGAAACGGTTCAAAACCTGATGGTGTTTCGCTTCGCCAATGCCATTTTTGAACCGCTGTGGAATCGTCAGTTTGTCGATCACGTGCAAATCACCGTGGCCGAAACCGTGGGTCTGGAAGGGCGGGCGGGTTACTATGAAACCTCCGGTGCCCTGCGGGACATGGTGCAAAACCACCTGATGCAGCTCTTTTGCTTAACGGCAATGGAGCCCCCCAACTCCCTCGATGCCGACAGCATTCGCAACGAAAAAACTAAGGTACTCCAGGCCACCCACCTGGCCGACATTGAAGACCTGAGTCAGTGCAGTGTGCGCGGTCAGTACTCGGCTGGGTGGATGAAGGGCAAAGCCGTGCCCGGCTACCGCGAAGAAGATGGGGCTAGCCCTGAATCGACGGTGCAGACCTTTAGCGCCATTAAGCTGGAAATCGACAACTGGCGATGGAAGGGCGTGCCCTTCTACATGCGGACTGGCAAGCGTATGCCTAAAAAGGTGAGCGAAATTTCCATCCACTTTAAGGAAGTGCCTCACCTGATGTTTCAGTCTGCCGCCCAGCAGATGAACCACAATGTGCTGGCTCTGCGGATTCAGCCCGATGAGGGCATCTCCATGCGCTTTGAGGTGAAGACCCCCGGCAACTCCCTGCGCACCCGTTCGGTGGATATGGACTTCCGCTACGAGGCCGCCTTTGGCCAGGCCAATACCGATGCCTACGCCCGCTTAATTGTGGACTGTATGCTGGCTGACCAAACCCTATTTACGCGCGGCGATGAGGTTGAAGCCTCCTGGCGCTTGCTGACGCCGCTGCTGGAAGTCTGGGATGCCCCCACCGATCCAACCTCGATTCCCTTCTATGAAGCAGGCACCTGGGGGCCTTTAGAAGCGGAATTTTTAATGAACAAAAATGGCCGCCGCTGGCGACGGCTATAGCCCCCTGGCTCTGCTGCGATTAATTTGCTTAAGCCCCTCTATTTTCCTTGCCCCATGACTATCACCCCTATTGTTGCCCTGCAAAAACCCAAGGATATTTCCCTCGACGAAATTGAGTCAGAACTGCGCGGCATCTGGCAGCAGCAAGATGCCGGTAGTGCGGCTCCTGTGGCTAGTCGGGCCAGCACCTTCACCATGGTGATTTATGAGCCTGAAGAAGTTCAACAAATTCTGGCGGCTCTGAATTTTTATTCAGGCCCTATTGATGGCATTCACGGCCCCCTCACCCGTGAGGCCATTCGGCAGGCGCAGGTCATCTACGACCTGCGGGTAACGGGCCGCATCGACCCGCCAACCCTGGCCAGGGTTCGGCAGGAGTATGCCCAGCTTTCCCCTACCCAGAAGCTATACCAGAACCCTGACCTGCGGGGCTTCAACTTAAGTGAGCCGATTTCAGCCCACAACCCCTGCCGGGTGATCAGCCTTTGCCCCACCTTTGGCGAGGACACCGGCGTTACGGCCCAGGTGTCGGCCTACTGCCCAGTACAAAAGAAAAATACCAGCAACAACTTAATCTGCTGTGAATACATCACCCTGCGGGGTACCAAAGCCGCCCTGGAACGGGTGAGTGACCTGGTTGCCTCGCTGATTTTGCTAGAACTGCCGCGCTTTGTCTGGTGGAAGGCCACCCCCAGCCCAGAGCAGCTACTGTTTAGAAACCTGGCTGGATCAAGCAATTGCATTATTGTGGATTCCAGCTATTTCAGTGATGCTGAGGCCGAGCTGCGCAAAATGCAGGAACTGATGGAAACCGGCACCAACATCGCCGACCTCAACTGGCACCGGCTGGCCCCCTGGCAAGAGCTATCCGCTGCCGCCTACGATCCCCCAGAGCGGCGCGAGTCGCTCCAGTATGTAGACCGCATCAGCATCGACTACGAACAGGGCAACGCGGCCCAGGCCTTGATGTATCTGGGCTGGTTCGCTAGTCGTCTGGGTTGGGAACCTACCGACTACGTTGAAGAGGGTGGGATCTACAACATCAAGAAAGTTCATTTCAAAGGCCCCCACGGGTTACCCGTTGAGGCAGAGCTGGCTGGTATTCCTGTGGCTGACTCCGGCGAAGTCATTGGTGACCTCACGGGCCTTCGCTTAATGTCCACCAATGAAAACGCCAACTGCTGCACTATTCTCTGCTCTGAAACCACCGGCTGCATGCGGATGGAAGCCGGGGGTGGGGCGCAGTCCTGCCAGGTGGAGCAGGTCACCGCACTTTCCGACCAAAGGGCAGACTTTATGCTGGGGCAGCAACTCCAGCGCTGGGGTGAAGACGTGCTTTACGAAGAGAGCCTGGCCATGGTCTCCCGGATTATGGGGCTGCTGTAGCTGGCATCGGTATTGAGTCTGGAGCAGACTGCTTGGCCTATCGCCAGGGATTATTTGTGCTGACCCAGCTAGACGATAATATCGGCATCCTGAACGATAGTAGTTTTGAGCCGCGGATCTGGTAGAAAGCGACCCTGGCCCAGAGCCACGCCGGGGCCATCTTAACCAATACTTATCCTGAAGCCCCCAATTCCTCAATGCTGCCAACCAAGCCAGGACCCCTAGCCTGCTGTATCCTAGTTACGGCAATTCACCATGATTCCTATGGCCTGGCAGCGCCCCGATGGTCGTCAACCTCACCAACTGCGCCCAATTCATTTTGAGCGGCAGTTCACCAAATTTGCTGCCGGGTCAGTGCTAACTCGCTGTGGCGATACCCAAGTGCTATGCACAGTTTCCATAGAAGAAGGCGTCCCCAAATTCCTGCAGGGGTCGGGGCGGGGGTGGCTCACCGCAGAGTACAGGATGCTCCCTGGCGCTACCCCTCAGCGTCAGGCCAGGGAATTGCTTAAGCTTTCAGGCCGTACCCAGGAAATTCAACGCCTGATTGGCCGCAGCTTGCGGTCTACCCTAGACTTTGAGCGGCTGGGAGAACGCACCCTGCTGGTAGATGCCGATGTGCTGCAAGCCGATGCCGGTACGCGCACCGCTTCGATTACCGGAGGGTTTGTAGCCCTCAGGGAAGCTGTGGAAACCCTCGTAGAGCAAGGGCTGCTAGACCAGTCCCCGCTCATCCACGAAGTCGCGGCTGTTTCGGTAGGGCTATTGGAGGATGAGGTTTTCCTCGACCTCAATTACGAAGAGGATGTGGCCGCTACCGTAGACTTCAATGTCGTCCTCAACGAGACTTTGGATATTGTTGAAGTGCAGGGTACGGCGGAAGACGGCAGCTTTAGCCGCCAGCAAATGACCCGTATCTTAGACGTGGCGGAACTGGGTATCAAGCAACTCCTGGTAGCGCAGAGAGCGGCATTCCTGACCGTTTGACCGTTTGACCGTTTGACAGATAGTGAAGCTGTTTGACAGATAGTGAAGTTAATGAGCCGTCATCGTTATCCTAGAAATAGGACTAAAAACGTAAGCCAATTAGCCGCAGATGCGGTCTTAGCCTATGAAACGGCGACACGTTTTAATTGCACTGACTACGGTTGCTGTTGTGCCTTGGGCGGTTCGTAGCGCGGTTCAAACGCCCACTAGCGCTGAACCTACGGTTTTTTATAGCCAGAATGGAGAGTTGCAGGTTGCTCTGGCCGCAGAACCAGCCAGAGTTAGCGTGGCCGGGCGCTCAGCTACGCTGATGGCCTACAACCAGCAAATTCCTGGCCCCCGATTGGAGGTAAAACCGGGCGATCGCCTCCAAATCCACTTCACGAACCGTCTGTCAGAACCGACTAATCTACATTTTCACGGCCTTCACATTCCGCCCACGGGGCTGGGGGATGACCCCTTCCGCACGATCGCCCCTGGTGCAACCGCCACCTACGACTTTAGGATTCCGGACAACCACCCTGGGGGACTTTTCTGGTATCACCCCCACTATCATGGCCTGGTGGCACAGCAAGTCTTTAGTGGCCTATCGGGGCTACTGGTGATCCGCGGCCCGGTCGATGCCCTGCCAGAGGTGCAAGCCGCTCAGGAAACGTTTCTAGTGCTGCAAGACTTTGACCTGAATCGCCAGGGTCAGGTACGGGAACCTATGCCCATGTTCCGTAGATGGGGGCGAGAGGGTGCCCTGGTCACCGCTAACGGCCAGGTGGCCCCGGTATTAGCCATACCCCAGGGTAGATCGTTGCGGCTGCGGTTGCTCAATGCCTCCGCTTCTCGGGTGTACCACCTACAGCTAGAAAACCATCCCTGGTGGCTAATGGCTAC
>CAYUBC010000266.1:0-465 GCA_964442885.1 uncultured bacterium
CAACTGCGGTAGTTGGGAGGCCTGGGTCAGCAACAGGGGCGTGTTGGGGGTAACCGTGGCAGGCAAGGCGGGCAAATACCCGATGAAAGCAGGCACCCCCGTCACCAGGGCGGGCGTTGGCAGCAGGTAGAGGTCTTCCCGGTAGAGGCCGGGCTGGGGGTAGGGCGATCGCATCAACAAGTTCCTCAAAAACCCGGCTAATTCCCGGCACCAGCCCACTGGCTGATGCTAAACACCACAAACTCGGCGGGTTTGACTATCGCCATGCCAATCTCCGCCCTAACCACACCGTTGTCGCGGTCGGCCTGGGAATTGATTTCGGCATCGCACTTGACGTAAAAGGCCTGGTCTGGGGTATCGCCAAACAGCGCCCCGCTGCGCCACACCGTGGTTAAAAAGGCAGAAATTTCACGCCGAATGCGCGCCCACAGTTCTGGCGAGTTGGGCTCAAACACCACCCACTGG
>CAYUBC010000266.1:475-5859 GCA_964442885.1 uncultured bacterium
TCGATGGACTCACGCAGGTAGTTCATCAGGCGGCGCACGTTGATGTACTTAAACTCACCGTTGGCATTGCCCCCCCAGGTGCGCGCCCCCCACACCAGCAGACTGCCGTTGAGGTTGCGAATGCAGTTAACGCCGTTGTTGTTGAGGGCCACCTGCATGTTTTTGCTAATCGCATATTTCACGTCGATGGCACCGAGGATTGGCTCATTAGCTGGGGCTTTGTGTACCCCTCGCTGACTGTCAACCCGCGCATAAATGCCAGCCATATGGCCGCTGGGCGGCACCACTTTAAGCCCATCCCCCTGGGGGTTTTTCAGCTTTTCTACCGGGTCAAACACCTTAATCCAGGGAAAGTAGTAGGCGGCATAGTTAGACTTGCTGGGCATATCTACCTGACCAGGAGCCAGCTTAGTCGTATCTTCAATAATTTCGGGGCTGTCAAAAATAGCCACGCGATCCTGAGTAGACTTTTGTTGACAGTGAGCGTCAATTTCGGTCAGGGCAGTCTTACTGGTAATGCCAGGAGCCGCCACAATGGCAATGTCGTCGATGGCTTCAAAGGCTTTTAAGGCTGGCTCAATGTCATCCTGATTCGTAATTCGCACCACGTAGCAGCGGGTGCCGCCATTGCGAAAGAACCCATAGACCGCGTGGGCCAAAATGCTCTGACCAGCATCTAGGGAAAAGTCCCCAAAGTAAGCCTTAAAGTCCCCAAAGTTGGTGCAGAGTTTGGGCTCATTGACCGGCGCTAGGTTGAAATTTTCAGGGACTACGGCTGTGTAGGCTAAATTACTGGGTTCGACCTTAAGCGTAGTACCTGAATAACGGCTGACAATGTCGGTGGCGATCGCGCTTGTGATGGTTGTGCCTGCTGCATACTCAACCAGCGGGCTAGGGCTGGGAAGGGTGACAGGGTTAATCAACGGCTTGCCAACTAAATCTTCCTCTGCGGTACTGGCTAAGGGTTTTGCAACTTGAACCTTGAGCTTACGGTCTCCCAGAGCCGCCACAAGTTTGTCTCTGGCAGCTGATGTGGTAATTGATGAAAGCACGTCGCCCGGTTTAAAGGTTGTCGTGGTATCACCGTCTTTGATTTCGAGAGTTTCGTTGATTTTTTGGGTTTTTAGAGTATTTAGAGTAGCAGCCTTAGCGTCTATTTCCTCCTCCACTAAAACCTCAGGTAAGCTGGGTTGCTTAAGCAATTTTACCTGGTCTGCGGTGAGGGGAGTGCCTGCGGCAATTACTGTTCCAGTAGCCGCGAGGGTAATTTTTTCAGCCAGAATTTTTTCGGTCAGAGCCGCCACTGTCTTTTCGACCTCCGTAGCTCCAGCCGACTTGCTGGGGTCAAAATTGGAATT
Organism: uncultured bacterium; assembly: GCA_964442885.1. GTDB lineage: Bacteria > Cyanobacteriota > Cyanobacteriia > Phormidesmidales > Phormidesmidaceae > Nodosilinea. The sequence continues at coordinate 1,834 of CAYUBC010000266.1, forward strand.
GCGCACTGCCACCTTAAAGCTATCGGGCACGACCCCAATAAACCCCGCTGTGCTAGTGCCCACCCCGGCAATGGGGGCCGATGTTGACTGCTCAAACACATAAACACCGGGGGCATAATTGGCCAAATTAAAGGCAACCATAGTCGTTACTCCGTAGGGGGCAGGGGGTGAATGTGAACAGGCAATGTCGAGAAAAAATGAGTATCTAAAATTAGCTAATGGCTTGGTGGTGGGGGCAAAGGTTGCGATCATCTGAGTCGATTTTTCAGGTTAGGGCTAATGTCAAAATCGCGGCGTTCCACTGGGGGCATGATCTCTGGCTCTGGCTGAACGGACACAGCCAAGGTAATGGTGCAGTTGAGAGAAGCTTTGGGTTTGCCCCCCATTGCCTGCCAAAATTCCCCCACGCTTTGCAACTGGCTGGGCCGCAGACTGACCATTTTTATGGGCAAGGTTTGCTGCTGAAGACTGCCTTGCAAAATATCAGCAGGCAGGCAGGGAAAACGCAGCAGCACTTTCATCACTTCCCCCAAATAGCGGTGTTCTTCCGCAGGGCTGGAGGCTAACTTGGGCCAGTAGGTAATCAGGTAGGAGCAATCTACCCGTGCAGGGGGCTGAATTTTGGCGTATGCGTCTTCATCTTGTCGCCGAAATTCTGCAGCGGGGCTGCGCAAATCCAGGTTTTCGCGAATATCGTAGAGAAATAGATTAAAAGACGGCGTGTTTTCAATGAATTCCGTAAAGGGTGCCGCAAAGCTAAACCGCTGATCACCCAGGTTGCGCGGCAATTCTCGGCTGAGTAGAGCTTCCAGAGTGCTGTCTAAATCTTGAAACATAGATGCACGAGCCAGTGAAAATTTCTGGACTTAGTCCCACCAAAATTTTTACTAAACAACTGTCAAAGACTAGAATGAGTAGCAAATCCTAATTAAACAATGCCGCAGGAGTAGCGTGACGATTATCTGACGCACTACCAAATTAGCTTTGGCACGTCATTTCAGAGAATAGCTAACCCTATGTATGAGGTGATAGTCTTGAATGCTAGAAGTTTACACGGAAATTTAAATTTCAGCAAGGGGGTAATTCCATTTTCTACCTTAAGATTAAAGACTATTCCGAAAATAATAGTGAAATCAAATACTACCCGGAATGGCAAGCTTAACTATTTCTGGCTACGGCATATTGTTTACCTAAGTAATGCCAGACTTGAGCATAATTATGCTAAATTTCCATCCTCCGCTCGTCTTAAACTGGTTGACTGACAAAACTTTGGAGGTAGGTTGGGTGCAGCGGAGCAAAACCCAACAGCAGTAAGCTTTGTTGGGTTCTGCTATCGCGCCACCCAACCTACGCGATAGGAGGCTCTTCTGGGTTTGTGACTGAGAGTGTATATGCAGATACACTTTGCTGGCGCTTAAGGGGCTGAAACCCTTGTCAGGCTGGACATAAGTCTGGCTTATCACCAGATACCCAGAAGAGCCCGATAGCAGGCATTTCACAGGTTTTATCAGTCAATCAGCGTCTTAAATAGCCTGACCATTTATTTAGCATGGAGCTGGCTAGAAATCTGCTCAAGACATTGCTTCTACGGATAACTTATTTAGTCGTCATACAAGTTCAAGAACCTTTAACTGCAAATTTTTTGGGGACGAATTAATAACTCACTACTTTATTAGTCCGGTTTCCTTGGCTGCCCACTAGAGAAGGCTGTCAAAGTAAGTCTGCGTAGTGCCCTAGATCATCAGCCATTAACAATTTGCCCATTTTTTGATACTCTCGCCGGACAGCTTTAATCAGGTGAGGCATAGTTACAACGCCACCATCACTGGCGGCAAAATAGGTGGCTTTGAGCGCAATATTGCGAATAGCCGCACCAGGAATATCCAGTTGTTCGGCAAGGAAGTCTAAATCCAGGTCGGGGCTGCGAGGTACTTTAGTAGGCCAGATTTGCTGCCAGATGCGGCGGCGTTCTTCGGCCTGGGGCGGAGTAAATTCCACAATAAACCGCAGTCGCCGCAGAAAGGCTTCGTCCATATTATTTTGCAGATTGGTAGTAAGAATGGCGATGCCGTCGTACTCCTCCATTTTTTGGAGCAGGTAGCTGGTTTCAATATTGGCGTAGCGATCGCGGGCATCCTTCACCTCCGACCGCTTGCCAAACAGGGCATCGGCCTCGTCAAACAGCAAAATGGCGTTGGCCTGGGCGGCGGCGGTAAAAATTTGGTTCAGGTTTTTCTCTGTTTCACCAATATATTTGCTAACCACCTGCGACAGATCAATTTTGTAGAGGTCAAGCTGTAGTTCATGGGCCATCACCTCCGCCGCCATAGTTTTGCCGGTGCCGGGGGGGCCTGCAAACAATACTGCCAGCCCACTGCCGAGGGCAAGCTTGCGCCCAAATCCCCAAATATCCTGAACCTGGTGGCAATGGGTAACCTGGTCGCAGATTTCTTGTAGTTGGGCCTTGGCATCGGCGGGCAGCACCAGGTCGGCCCAGGTGTAGTGGGGCTCAATTTTGCGGGCTAGGCCATGCAGGGCATGGCCCGTCTGGGCACGGGCAGCAGCGGCCAGGGTGGTAAAGCCGTGAGGGGATGCCGGAGAAGGGACAAGGGCTACGGCGGCGGCGATTTGGTCAGCGGTGAGCCGAAAGCGGGTGGCTAAGGTTTGCGTCTGATGGGCTGGAATCGAGAAGCCTGCGGATTCCAGGTAGTGCTGCCAGTAGAGCTGACGTTGTTCCACGGTGGGCAGGTTGAAGGCAATAGTGACAATGCCCAAGGGTTGATCGGCCTTGGGCACCCAGGGTTGGACACCGGCAAGCATGGCTAGGTGAGGAAAGACCGCTAGCTCATCCAGCAGTGTTTGCAACGCCAGGGTAAAATCGGGGCGGCTGAGGCTGTCAACCTCTTCCAAAAAGAGCACGGCTTGCTGTAGTAGGGCGGCTCGAAACAGGTCGGGCAAACGAGTAATCAGAGCGTCCTGGGACGATGACCATTGGGCCAGGTTGGCCCTCAGCAGCGGGGCTTGCAGGTGGTGGGCGATCGCCACAGCGGTGCGTCGCTTTTCTCCTGGATCGGGGCCATGGAAGTAAACCCGTTGAGGTGCCTGGGCCGCCATAATGTGAGACAGCAGTGATGGTTGACTAGCTACCTTCAGGAGTGGCTGTTCTACAACGCCCGGCAAAATGAACTGGCAGGCGGGTCGCAGACGGTCATCCAGGCCGGGTTGAGCCAGCAGAAAGCGGGTAATGGCTTCGTCCAGATGCAGTTCATGGGCCAGCAGGGTTGGTTTTGCTGGGTTGGCCTCAGCCACCAGGTGAATGAGGCGGTGACGCCGGAGGGGAGCCTCGCCAGCAAAGTGGATGCGACGGGTGAGCCGGGTGGGGGCATCAGTGCAGAGCAAGTTGAGGGCCAGATCCACCGTGGGGCGTCTGCCGCGCACGTCATCCTGAAGATACATGTAGAGCCGTTCGTAGCGGCGATCCAGTTCAGGGGCTAGGGCAATAGCCACCACATCTAGATCAAAGTCAGACAGGTCGAAGGTCTGCTGCAACCAGGCCAGCCGTGAGCCAGCGGGTACTAGATTGGGCGGAAACTCGGTAGATTCCCCACCGTCCCAGAAAGCTGGAGCACCCGGCTCCTGCACCAGCAGTCGCTCGACATCGGCCTCGGTAACATGCAGTCCCCGGTAGGGATCGGTGGTGGCCTCTGGGCCGTAAGCTTGCTGGGCCGCGGCGATCGCCTGCTCTAGACGACGATCCAGACGCTGCAAGAGAGGTAGCCAGTCATTCATCTCTTGCAAACTCATACAGCCATCGCCACTTTGCTTAAGACACTTCTACAACCATAGCTGAAAGGCGATATAGCAAAAAGGGGCGGCTACGCCCACCCCTTTAGTTAACTCTGTATAAGGTATTACTCCACCCCTTCAATCCGGTCTTCCACTTCCTGGTAGAGCTCTTGCAGGCGTTCCAGGTTTTCGTCGCTGGTTTCCCAGTAGCCGCGACCGTTCACTTCCAGCAGGGTAGAG
>CAYUBC010000267.1:0-5859 GCA_964442885.1 uncultured bacterium
GGGCCGGGCATTCGGGACTTAACCACCGCCTACGGGCTGGATCTGCTGTCTGCTTTACTGGCCCAGGGGCGCAGTTCTCGGCTGGTGCGCGAACTGCGGGAAGAACGCCAGTTAGTGCAAGACATCACCGCCAGCTTCTCCCTCCAGCGAGATAGTAGTCTGTTCACCATTCAAGCCTGGCTGGAGTACGACGCGGTGGATCGGGTCGAGGCAATTATCTGCGATCGCCTCAGCGAACTGATGGTTACCCCCATACCTGGGGCCGAGTTAGCTCGGGCTAAGCGCCTGCTCTGTAACGACTACGCCTTTTCCACCGAAGCCCCAGGCCAAATTGCCGGGCTCTACGGCTACTACAGCACCGTGGCTACCCCAGAATGCTGTCTCACCTATGTGCCCACCATCCAGCAGTACGATGAAGCTCACCTGCGTCACCTGGTGAAGCAGTACCTCACGCCCCTGCACTACGTCTCTACCGTTCTGCGCCCGGCCTGACCCTGGCTTGCAGCGCAGCAGACTATAGTTAAACTGACCATTTTTGTTCTCAATCTGATTTATTTCCTGTGACAACCTCTCTCCTCCACGCGCCTCGCCTGCATCGCACCGTGCTCAGCAACGGGCTAACCGTACTGGTGCTTGAGAATCCAGCTTCTGATATTGTTTCAGCCCGCCTATTTATCCGAGCTGGTAGCGCCCTAGAAACCGCTGAAACGGCTGGGCTGGTTAGTTTTTTGATGGGGTTGTTGACCAAGGGCACCGCCACGTTGTCGTCTATGGCCATTGCCGAAGCGGTGGAGTCAGTGGGGGCCAGCCTCAGCACCGATGCCGCCGCCGACTACAGCGTGATCAGCCTTAAAACAGTTTCTACCGACTTTGAGGAAATCTTCACCCTGGCCGCTACATTGCTGCGAGAGCCGAGCTTTCCAGAGACCGAAATCGAGCTAGAACGACGGCTCACCCTGCAACACATTCGCTCCATGCAAGAGCAGCCCTTTACGGTGGCCTTTAACCAACTGCGCCAGGATATGTATGGGGATCATCCCTACGCCCTTTCCAGTATTGGCACCGAGGCCAGCGTCTCAGCCATTACCCAGGCGCAGTTGCTAGCGTTTCACCGCCAGCATGTTCGACCCGATAATATCGTCGTAACCGTGGTCGGGCGAATTACCCCCGAAGCCGCCGTGGAACAGGTGGAGCGCACCCTGGGCGACTGGCCCCGTCCAGAGCAGTCCAGGGCTGGGTTTACCTTTCCGGTGGTGCCTTCAGCGAGTACCGTGGCGCTGGTGCCCCAGGAGACTAACCAGGCCATCGTCATGGTGGGCTACCCAGCCGCGGCGGTTAAGCACCCGGCCTACGCCGCCCTAAAGCTGCTTAATACTTACCTGGGCAGCGGCCTCTCTAGCCGCCTGTTTGTAGAACTGCGGGAAAAACGCGGTCTGGCCTACGATGTATCGGCCTTTTACCCAACTCGCCTGGGCTTATCCCAGTTTGTGGCCTACATGGGCACCGCTCCCGACAATGCCGCCACCGCCCTGGATGGCCTCAGATTTGAGGTGGAACGGCTGAAGGATACCGTGCTCACCGACGAAGAACTCCAGGCCGCCAAAAACAAGCTGCTGGGCCAGTATGCCCTGGGCAAACAGACCAACGCCCAAATTGCCCAACTGCTGGGTTGGTACGAAGTGCTGGGCCTCGGCGTTGAGTTCGACCAGCAATTTCCAGACCTGGTCAATGCCGTTACCGCCGTAGATGCCGAAGCCGTGGCCCAGGAGTTTTTCCACACCCCCTGCATCTCGTTGCTGGGGCCAGAAGCGGCGATCACCCCCTTGGGGCAACGGTAGACGTCAGATACTTTTGGGCGGGGCGGCCATGGATTTAGATGCCTGAATCCTGATACTTGAGCAGCTCGGTCGATCCGGGTATTTTTAGATGCCCTAGCATTCTTAATGATGCTTGCAAGACCTTTGTGCAGAGCCAGCTAATGTTCCGCTTCACCCGCTGCGTTACAAGTTACCCGACCATAAAGCGACACTCATTCTGTCACTCACCCAGTTTTGGCCCTGAAGAAAGACGACAGGCCCTGTGTCACTTTTTTAGGGCACGACAGTCTACCTAACAACTGGACGAAGACGGCTATGAAAGCGGATTGGTTTGGTGTTCCAGGGCAGTTGCGGTAGGCCATGGCAAGCCTTAGCCGCTAAAGGTTCCCATCAGTACCTCCAACGGTAGGACATCGGGCTCATGGTGCTGAAGCGATTCCACCGCCACCACAGTACGAGGCCCCATTACGCCATCAATGGCACCGCTGTAGAGCCCCACCCGTTTTAGGTAAGCTTGCAGGGCCTTGGTGCGCTGTTGGAGATCATCTAGAAAAGCATTGATCCAGGTTTGGCCCAATTGCCGCCGCAGTTTTCCTTGCTGGTGTTTAAGGGTGTCTTCCTGGAGGAGTTGCAACTGGTGCCCAAGCCAGTGATCGGCTTCATCTAACCAAAAGCTCAGTAGGGGGTCTTCCACAGCCTGGGCCAGAATCTCACCCATTGCAGCTTCATCGGCTTCAGAGAGTTCCGGTTGCAGGGCCAGGGTACAGTAATTCAGAATTAGAGCTTGATAGCGGTCGGAGCGTTGCCCAAAGATGGCTGTGGCGATTTGATCCATCGGTTGGGACTGAGTGTCGAAAGTGGGCGTATGATCGTTAATAGCAGGCGCGTGATCCATTCATTCCTCTCCTCAAATGCCTCGGGGCTGCCAGAATGGCTACCCTCAGAGGGCTCGACAGTACAGGTACCTAAACAATTACAGGCTAAAGTCGGGCACAGGCTAAAGTTGGGCCAGACCTGGGGCTAATCAATCCCTGGCTAACCCAGGTAAACCCTCAATCTTCCCGCACGTGCTGGTCTCAGTCCAGGATTTACTCCCAGCAGAAGCCTCCGCTTCCGTTTCGGAGATAGCCCTAGCTCAGGCTATTGCAACGCTAACCTAATAGTGGCTTGAGCACCAACGTTGTGACAGACAATCTTCAGATTTTTTAGATTGGGCTATAAAACCCTCTGCCCATCGGGGATATCCGAAATGACCATTGGCAACCTTGTAGTTAGTCACATAGGGCCAATTTTCATCACTTATCAGTAGTTATCCTGCAACCCAATGCCTAAGCAGCCTATGTGCCACGTTAACGGTGTCGGCAGCTACCCGGAGTTCCGGTTCTTCACAGCACCCTCGAATCTGGACGTTTTCGACCAGGCCCTGACGGAAATTTTGGGCCAGGATCATCCCCAGGCCTACTCGACGATGGGCTTCATTCAACGGACGCTGAAGCAGTATCGCCTGGCCAGCCAGTTTGAGCCCTTTGAAATTCTCCACGAGGCCTACCTGCGCGGCAAACAAAAATTGCAGACTGGGGAAACCATCACCAATGCCCACGCCTGGCTGCGTTCAACGGCGTTCTACATTATCTCAGAGCGCAAGCGTAAGGATCGTGATGGGGCCACCGAGCCCCACATCCTGGATGCCATTGTGGTGGATGAGCGCCCCAACCCGATGCAGCAGCAAATCCTGGCGGAGGAGCTGAAGCTGCTCTATCAATCCCTGGCGCAGTTGCGGCGAGAAGACCCCGCCAGCGCCCGCCTGCTCACCCTCAAAACCTTTCGAGACTGGTCTTGGGGCGATATCCGTGCCTGGCTAATTAGCCAGGGCGAACCCGCCGCCAGCGAAGCTACCCTGCGCCAACGGGCCTCACGGGCTAAGCGGCGGCTACGGGAGATTTTTTTGCAGAGCCTGGCATCAGAGAAGACGGCGTAAGGGGGAAGAGAGAAGAGGGAAGAGAGAAGAGGGAAGGGGGAAGGGGGAAGAGGGGAGAGGGAAGAGAGAAGAGGGAAGGGGGAAGAGGGGAGAGGGCTACTGTTGGGTGGTTGACAGACAAAATGGAGATATCTCCTTTAGGCTGCCATAAACCCCTAGGAGGAGTAGCACTGTGCAGGTTAAGCGTCGTAATTTGGGTTTGACGGTGGATGACAGCCTGATGCGGCTGTATGTGGTGGAGCCAGACACCGGAGGGCCATACCCTGGCATTTTGTATTATTCCGACATTTATCAGTTAGGGGGGCCAATTACCCGTGTAGCGGATCGCCTGGCGGGCTATGGGTATGTGGTGGCGGCACCGGAAATCTTTCATCGCCTGGAGCCCATTGGCACGGTAATTGAGCCCGATGACCTGGGGCGCTTGCGGGGCAATGATGCCGCCCGCCGCACCGAGATTGCCCACTACGACGCCGATGCCAAAGCAGCCCTGGAATGGCTAAGCACAGCCGATAACGTGGCACCGGGGCAGTTGGGTACCTTTGGCTTTTGCATTGGCGGCCACCTGGCACTGCGGGGAGCGCTTAACCTGGGGGTCAAGGTGGCGGTGTGCTGCTATCCTACCGGCATCCACAGTGGCAAGCTGGGGCGTGGGGTAGCGGATACCCTGGAGCGCCTCAGTGGACTGTCGGCGCGGGTGCTGACGGTATTTGGCAGCCAGGATCCCCACGTGCCGCCGGAGGGCCGCGACATCATCCTCAACGCTCTGGATGCCGCTGGAATAGCCCACAAAACCCTGCTATGCGCGGCCAATCACACCTTCATGCGCGACGATGGCTATCGCTACGATCCCCAAGCCACCGACCAGGCCTGGGGCGAAATCATCCCATTTTTGGCCGAAACGTTTATGACCAGCCCCTAGCTCTCACTCTGTATGATGTCTTTAGTCCTTCCTTTTGCTGTGCCGACTCTAAGGATGTGGCCCTATGTGTGGACGCTTCAGCCTGGCCCAAAGCGGCGATGACCTGGCAGAGTTCTTTCACATTCAACCGGCTCTGCCCATTGAGCCTCGCTACAACATCGCCCCAACTCAACCTGTGGTGGCTATTGTGGCTACTGCCGAGGCCCCCCAGCCCCAGTTTCAGTTTTTGCGATGGGGGCTAATTCCAAGCTGGGCGAAGGAGCCGACCATTGGCAGTCGGCTCATCAATGCGCGGGCCGAAACCGTGGCCGAGAAACCCTCCTTTCGGGCGGCCTTTAAGCGGCGACGTGGCCTGATTTTGGCGGATGGGTTCTACGAATGGCACCAGCAGACTGAGGGCCAAGCCAAACAGCCCTACTACATTTTTCTCAAAACCCATCAGCCCTTTGCCTTTGCTGGGCTATGGGAGCACTGGACAGACCCCACCAGCGGTGGCGAATTGCAAACCTGCACCATTCTGACCACAGAGCCTAATGCGTTAATGGCCCCCATTCACACGCGCATGCCGGTGATTTTGTCGCCGGAGGACTATGCACCCTGGCTAGACCCGGGCTTTTATCAGCCCCAGGTGCTCCAGGCCATGCTCCGCCCCTACGAAACCGCTGAGATGGATCGCTACGCCGTGTCTACGCTGGTGAATAAACCCCAGAATGATGCGCCAGATTGCCGAGCGCCCCTGTGAGTTAGCGTTTGATAGGTTAGCAACGTTAGCCGCCAGTCCCCTGGCTGCCGCATGAAGGAGCCAGGGGACTCAGGGGTTGGGGCAATGGTTAACCCAACTGCCGCCAGCGCAGCAGGTAGCTAAACACCTCCCCCGGCTGGGGCACCACCACCAACCCCGACTCTGGGACAGGGAACAACCGGCTCCACTCAAACTGCTCGGCGTAGCGCAGCAGATGCAGGGAATTAATTGCCCCCCGCACCCCGTCTTCGGAGCCGATGATCAGGTGCTGCAACCGCTCTCGGCCTGGGTGGGCGGGAGAAAGATCCCTGGGTTCTTCGAGAACCCAGGGATCTGGCTGCAAGCGTTCCAGATCCCCGGTTTTTCCAAAAAACCGGGGATCTATAGCGATGTAACTCATGAG
>CAYUBC010000268.1:0-5842 GCA_964442885.1 uncultured bacterium
TTAAATACCACCAACCCCGCCACAACCCACATGCCTTGCACAAAGACGTAGTGCAGCCCGTAGCCCTGCTCCGCTACCGACACCGAATACGAGGCCGAAAATAGAATCAATAGGCCCAGCCCCAGCCACAAAAATGTTAACCAGCGCAGCCAGCGGGCCTCAGCTGACCACTGAGTCACCGTCGGGTCAACCCACGGGACAAAGGACGCAAATCTCAACGTGTGCTACCTCAATTTTTAGGGCCAAGTATAGCTGAGCAGGCCAGGCCCAGCACAGCCAATTCCCTGGTCTGAGATGTAAACCGTTGCTACGGTCTGCTACGGCAATTTAGCAATTGCAGACAGCCGGGCTGTGCTGCGCTCCACTAAACATAGGACATTCCAGGAGACTTCACCCGATGGCTAAACTGGTGGCAATTGGCGACAGCTTGACGCAGGGCTTTCAAAGCGGCGCAATTTTCCGCACAGACCTGTCCTACCCGGCGCTTATGGCCCGGTCAATGGGGCTTAAGATTCCGACGGACTTTCCCATTCCCTCCTTTCCGGGCGGCGGGCTGCCCTTCAACATTGAAGATGCGCTGCGGGTGATGGAGAAATCCCTGGGAGCAGACATCGACACCCTGGAATGGGCCCTGAGATTTCCCACCCTGCTCTATCAGTACGCTGATGGGGTAGAAGACCTCTACGAACGCGGAGCTGGGGCGCGTCCGCTCTCCTTTGGGGGCAGCTACCACAATCTGGCGGTGTGGGGCTTTAAGGTAGTGGATAGCTTCGCCGTTACCTCGCAGTACTGCGACCAGACCATCAAACGCGAAGAAGGTTGGCTTGAGGACGACTTTGTTGGCCTGCCCTCTGGGGCCATGTACCGCACCGCCAAGCGGGTGTTGAATCCTGGTGATAACCCGGCCAAGGCCACCTGGAGCCAGCTCGACAACCTGAGGGCCGTTGTGGATCAGGAGGGAGAGCTAGACGCGTTGATTATTTGGCTGGGCTCTAACGATGCTCTGGGCACCGTGATTGACCTGAAGCTGAAGGATATGTCCGATGCCGATGTGCAGAAGCTCCAGGCGGACGGGCTGGTGAATGATCCGGTCACCCGGCGTAAGTGGAACCTAACCAACCAAAACCTGTTTCAGCAGGACTTTACCCGCCTGGTAGATGCCATTGCTCAAATAGTGCTGCCCAGCACCAAAATTTTCGTGGGCACGGTGCCGCACGTCACAATTCCGCCCATTTCTCAGGGCATTGGCACGTTTGACGGCAAGTATTTTAAGTACTATGGCAGCTTTTACACCAACACCCAGGAGCATCGCGACCCGCCCCGGCAGCGCCATCTGACCCAGCCAGAGGTGATGGCCTTTGACCAGCGCATCGACAGTTTTAATGCCGTGATTCGCGACGTGGTAGGTCGTCAGGGCGGGCAGTGGCAGATTGTGGAAATTGGCGCTGTGCTGGATGCCCTGGCGGTAAAGCGCAACAACCGTTCCGAGGCACCCGGTCTGCCCCTGGTGGATTACTACACCGCCAAGGGACGCCCCGACCATCCCTTGCTGCAACTCAAACCCGTGCCCAGTGTGCTGCGGTTCGATACCCAAAACGCCACCCGGCTCCAGGGTGGCCTGTTTAGCCTGGATTGCATCCACCCCACCACCATTGGTTACGGGGTGGTGGCCGAGGAATTTCTGGCCGCCATGCAATCTGTAGGCATTGCCGGAGCCGACCCCCTCAATATAGACTGGCCCACCCTGATTGCTCAGGATACTCTCATCCAGGCTCCCCCCAAGCTCTGGGATGATATTCTTGCCGCCGCCGAAAAAAATGCCGTCATCTGGGACTTGCTGCTGGGCTTTCTGAGCTAGGCCATCCGGAGGCAGGGTTTCGTCTGCGAGAAAACCACCGATGCTAAAACTGGACTGGATACCGGATGAACCTTTGCTTCAATCGCGATTGCTGCCATCACCTACCCACGGTTGAAACGGCTGAATGGCTGGTCACTAATGGCATAGGCGGCTATGCCTCTGGCCCGGTGGCCGGGTTGCTCACCCGCCGCTACCACGGTTTGCTGGTGGCGGCCCTCAACCCGCCCCTGGGCCGCACCCTGCTGCTGACCAAGCTGGAAGAAACCGTTCGCTCTGGCCGCCAGAGCTATGCGCTATCGACCAACCGCTGGGCCGATGGAGCCATCAGTCCGGCAGGCTACAGCTTAATCGACCAATTTGAACTGGAGGGCACCTTACCGGTGTGGCGGTTTGCCCTGGGGAATAGTCAGCTTGAAAAGCGCCTGTGGATGGAGCCGGGGGCGAATACCACCTATGTGACCTACACCCTCGGCGCTGGCGGTGCAGCCCTGGACTTAACCCTGAACGCCCTGATTAACCACCGCGACTACCACGGCGATACCCAGGCGACGGACTGGCCCACCACGGTAGAGCCGGTTGAGCATGGGGTTAAGATTACGGCGTTTCCCCAGGCGGCCCCTCTTTATCTCCGGGCCAAGCGTGGGGAAATTAGCCCCGCCTACACCTGGTACTACGGCTTCGACCTGGCCGTAGAGCGGTATCGCGGCCTGGCCGATCGCGAAGACCACCTCCATGCTGCTACCATGGCGGTCACCCTGGAGCCGGGGGAATCCGTCACCCTGGTGGCCAGCACCGAGCCTGCCCCCGATTTGGATGGGGCCATCGCCCTACAGCGGCGACGGGCCTACGAACACGCTGTTCTGGCCCTGGGCACCCAGATGCACCCAACCGCCCCCGTCTGGGTACAGCACTTAATGCTGGCGGCAGACCAGTTCATCGTTCAGCGGGCTACCCCGGTTGATCCTGGCGGCAAAACTATCATTGCAGGCTATCCCTGGTTTAGCGACTGGGGCCGCGACACCATGATTGCCCTACCGGGCCTCACCCTGGCCACAGGCCGTCCAGACATAGCCCGCTCCATCCTGCTGACCTTTGCCCAACACGTGGATCAAGGCATGTTGCCTAACCGCTTCCCCGATGCTGGCGAAGTGCCTGAATACAACACGGTAGATGCCACCCTCTGGTATTTTCAGGCGGTGCGGGCCTACCACACCGCCACGGGAGACGATGCCCTGCTGCGCCAGCTCTACCCCGTGCTGGCCGATATCCTCGCCTGGCACCAGCGTGGCACCCGCTACCACATCCACAGGGATGGCCGCGATGGTCTGCTCTACGCCGGAGAGCCGGGGGTGCAGCTCACCTGGATGGACGCCAAGGTAGGGGATTGGGTGGTGACACCGCGCATCGGCAAACCAGTCGAGGTCAATGCGCTGTGGTATGGAGCGCTGCGATCTCAGGCCCACTTCGCCCGTCTGCTGGGCTACTCCAGCCATGCCTACGACGCTTTAGCCGAGCAGGTGGCCGCCAGCTTTTCCCGGTTTTGGAATCCCTCCACCGGCTACTGCTACGACGTGCTCGACGGCCCCAATGGAGATGACCCCACCCTGCGGCCCAATCAAATCTTCGCGGTGTCCCTGCCAGATGCTCTTCTTAATAGTGAACAACAGCAGCGGGTGGTCGAGGTTTGCCAGACCTACCTGCTCACGCCAGTAGGGTTGCGATCGCTGGCTCCCAGCCATCCCCATTACCAGGGCCACTACGGCGGCGACCAATACCAGCGAGATGGAGCCTACCACCAGGGCACTGTTTGGGGCTGGTTGCTTGGCCCCTTTGCCCTGGCCCACCTGCGGGTATATCAAAATCCCGCCGAGGCTCTGGCCTTTCTAGAGGGGATTGCTCCCCACCTCAACACCTATGGCCTCGGCACCATCAGCGAAATTTTTGACGGCGACCCACCCTTTACCCCCCGTGGCTGCTTTGCCCAGGCCTGGTCAGTGGCAGAAATTCTGCGGGCCTGGGTCGTCATCAGGCAAAAGGCAGAAGGCAAAAGGCTATAGTTTGATTCTGCCTCCTACCTGGCCACTGTCGGGTTGCCGTCACCTAGCGGCTTGCCAGGTCAACCCGCACCTCCACCTGGCTGGGGTTGCCTTGGGTAATCACAGCAAACTGGGTGGTGTTGATAAACCGAAGTTGGCCGTCTACAGTAATCCGGGCCTGCACGGCGTAGGTAAAGCGGGGCTCAATTTGCTCTGGGTTATAGACCAGCTCAAAGGGAATGGGCACCTGCCGTCCGCCAGTGATGATGCTCTGACTAGCCAGGGTCGTGGCTGGCGCGTCGGCCCGGCTAACATCCACCAGGCTGACCTCCACCACAGCATTGGCAGGTAGGGCGATGCGGGGCAAGTAGGTGACCGTACCAGTAACAGTGCTCACGTCAGTTCGTACCTGATTATTAATTTCAAGGCTTTGGGAGCCGTCTGGGGCAACCGTTACAGTCACCGGCGGTCGGCCTTCTAGGGGTGAACCGGCATAGGTGTAAGCAACCCCCTCCACTGAGGAGACGGCCACCGCCCTTACGCCGTTTAATTCTTGTCGTCCTGTGGCCCGGTTGAATAGATTAATCCGAGGCTGCCCATCCTGGGTAAACACTCGCAGGGCATAGGCCGCCGTGTTGGAAAAAACAACGGTGCCATCGGGTACGCCACCGGGTACTCGCTCTGGGGAGGGCAACTGGGCCAGTTCGCTCAGCGTGCTGCCCTCCACCACAAAAGCCCGGTTGATAACCTCGGTTTGAGTCAGCTGAGGTACAGTGATGCGCTGATTGGCAATCGTGATTGGGCCGTTGAGCAAAATTCGCTCACCCAGCGCTACGGGAGCCAACGCCTGGCTCGCCGTGTCGATGTCCATCATGGCGGCTAAATGGGTAGTCAGCGCCGTGCCATCCCCCGGTACCACCCCAAAAATTACGGCAGCATCCTCCTTGCCGTCGCCGTCAATATCGCCAAAGGCCATCCAGTTAGGCTCATTGGCCAGAACCACTGCGAAGCGACCATCCGGATCCTGATATTCGCCGTTTTCCAGGGTAATGGTGGCATATTCTGGGGTTTCTGAGCTCCCAACTGGCACCATAAAGGTGCCGTTTTGCATGGTTTGCCAGCGATCGCACCAGGCCTGCTTCTCCGGCGTAAACACCTCGTTAGTAAGGCAGTTATGCCAGGTAGGCGTGGTTTCAGCCATGACCCCGACTCCCGATAAACCCGCCAGCCCAACCCCAGCCAGCATCAATCCCCAGCGAGTGCGCTGGGGCCAGTTATGCCGTTTCATTCTTAACCCTCACATCCACATTAGTGACCAAGTCTCACTGTACTGAGAACCTGGCCCTACAGTACCGGAGTTACGGTTTTAGCAACAGCCATGACTGCCTACCCAATTAAGCCTAGAGACCTCCGAGGTCTTGAAGACCTCGGAGGTCTGACCCATTAGTGATCTTGGCTCTTAGCGAAGAAGAGCAGGCCTTGTTAGGGCAAAGAATTCAGCAAGGTAAAGAGAACCTATTTTCATCAGCCCTAGATCAACTTTTTGATGAGTTATCAACTTTGCCGCCTGATCCAGACCAACTGAGTTTAGAAGAAATCAGCGCAGAAGTACGCCAGGTACGCCAGGTTCTCTGGTCAAATTTATGAAGGTAGTTATTGATGTCAATATCAAGATCTCTGGCTTACTGTGGAGCGGCCCACCTAACGAAGTGATTCGACTGATTCGTTGCAAGAAGATAATCAGCTATATTTCAGCAGAGCTTGAACTTGAGTTGATCACGACATTGCGCCGCAAGAAATTTCAGCCTCGACTTCAGCAAAGGCAGCAAACCGCAGAGGGTTTATCCACGATCGCGCGAAGTCTATCAGAATGTATTGAAATTGCTCAAATTAGTATTAATCAGCTCAGAGAACCAAAAGATGAGAAAATTCTGGCAACGGCCAAAGC
>CAYUBC010000269.1:0-1644 GCA_964442885.1 uncultured bacterium
CTCGCACCACCTGCTTGGTCACTCGCAGGCCACCCGCCGCCGCCAGGATGGCTGCCGCCTCAGCCACGCTCGGCGTGTTCACGGCCTGGTCTACCACCGCTGACGGGTTGGGTACCTCCACCGCGCGCAATTGCTCAGGGGTAAAACACCGCAGCGGCCAGCCCCGTGCCTCGCAGAGGCTAACCAGACCCGCTTCATCGGCCTTGAGGTCAACCGAAGCCAGGCCCGCGATCGCCCCCACCGCCAGGTGATGGGCCTGACAGACCTGCTCAATACCGGCCTCAATCACCGCTTGAGGGGTGCCTCGCTCACAGCCCACCCCGACCCACAGCACTCTGGGGTGCCACTGGGCCTGGGGGAAAGCCTGATTGGCAGGCAACGGTGGCTGGCTGGCGGTAATCCACAGGCGGGCACTGGGGCTGGTCGCAGGCGTGGATTCTGCCTCAAAAACAAAGGGGTGGGTGGCGGGTAGATGTTTCTGCCAGAGTCTTGAGCCACTGTCCTGCACGACCTCAACGGGTTGCTGACGGGCGATCGCCGCACTCACCCCGGTCCAATCGCCTGCCCCCTGCCGCCAACCAAAGGGACGACCCAGCACATCAATCCCCGGCAAGTCTGCCGCCTGAGCTGCACCGGTAATAATCGGCTCTGTCCCCAGCAGACAGGCCACTTCACGGGTTAGGGTGTCGGCCCCGCCCTGGTGGCCACCGCAGAGGCTAATCACCAGGCGACCGGTTTCTTCAACCACCACCACGGCTGGGTCGGTAGCTTTGTTGGCCAGCAGCGGCGCAATTAGGCGCACCACCGCCCCAGTAGCCAGGGCAAAGATCAGCCCGGCCTGGTCTGGCCACAGTTCAGCCACCAACTCCCGTAGCGATCCTGAGTAAGCCCGCAGGCCGTCCTCCTGAATCAGCGCATCGGTGATTAGGGTTTCTGGCACCCAGAGCAGAGCTGGCAGAGCGTGGGCCAGGGGCCGCAGGGTACGTAGCCCGGCTGAGGTTGTGGCAATGGCAGCATAGGTAGACACAGTCACATTCCTAACGCGAAACCCTATCACTGTAGCGATTTCCACTGTAGCGATTTCAGAAGCACTCTTGGGAAATAAAGCCAGGCCAGAGGCAGGGCAGCAGATCTAAAGTAGTTTCAAGGTTAGTTGCAATCATCCGGCAAGTTTGCCAAATTAAATTTGAATTCTGATTTAATTTGAAGTGCAGTTGAAGCCCACTCAAATCTCAGGTGACATTGGTGCCAAGATGTAATTTTATAGGAGATAAGCAATCAGTTGAGCATCTCACCTGAGCGGTCTCAGCTCTATCCCGAGGCTAGCGGCAAACCGGCTCTGCACCCTCCCCCATGTGACCACGTTAGGAAAAGACAAGGTATCTAATGACTCCTCAGAAAGACGGCATCGCCCCCCACGGCGGCACCTTAATTAATCGCCTGGCTACCCCTGAAAAGCAGGCCCTATGGTTAGATAAAGCTGACCTGCTGCCCCGCGTTACCCTAGACGAGCGAGCCTTTTCAGATTTGGTGATGATTGCCATTGGCGGCTTTAGCCCGCTGGAAGGGTTCATGAACCGGGCCGACTACGATACAGTCGTCACCGATATGCGCCTGGCCAACGGGCTGCCCTGGGCCATCCCC
>CAYUBC010000269.1:1654-5841 GCA_964442885.1 uncultured bacterium
CCCCGTAACCCTATCCGTCAGCGAAGCCGTAGCGGCTCCCCTGCAGGAGGGATCGCTGGTACGCCTGGATGACACCACAGGCCGCTTTGTCGGTGTGCTAGAACTGCAAGAAAAATACACCTACGACAAAGCCCACGAAGCCGTCAACGTCTACCGCACCGACGACGAACAGCACCCCGGCGTTAAGGTAGTTTACGAGCAGGGGGCGGTGAATCTGGCCGGGCCAGTGTGGCTGATGCAGCGCGACCCTCACCCCCTGTTTCCCAAGTACCAGATTGACCCCGCCGAGTCACGGGCGCTGTTCCGGGAGCAGGGCTGGAAAACTGTGGTGGGCTTTCAAACCCGTAACCCCATCCACCGCGCCCACGAATACATCCAAAAGTGCGCCCTGGAAACCGTGGATGGGCTGTTCCTACATCCCCTGGTTGGGGCCACCAAATCCGACGACATCCCCGCCGATGTGCGCATGCGGTGTTACGAAATCATGCTGGAGCACTACTTTCCCCAGGAGCGGGTAATTCTTGCGATCAATCCCTCCGCAATGCGCTACGCTGGGCCTAGGGAAGCCATTTTCCACGCGCTCATTCGGAAGAACTATGGCTGCACCCACTTCATTGTGGGTCGTGACCATGCTGGGGTGGGAGACTACTACGGCACCTACGATGCTCAGCACATCTTTGATGAGTTTGAGCCCGGGGAGTTGGGGATTGTGCCCATGAAATTTGAGCACGCCTTTTACTGCACTCGCACCGGCGGCATGGCCACCTCAAAAACCAGCCCTAGCCCTAAGGAAGAGCGTATTCACCTGTCTGGTACTAAGGTGCGAGAAATGTTGCGCCGGGGCGAACTTCCCCCGCCAGAGTTTTCTCGGCCTGAGGTGGCAGCAGAATTGGCCAAGGCAATGCGCATTCCCGAAGCCGTCAGCGTATAGGATGCAAGCAACTCGGTGAGATCAGGACGACGGGCGTTTCTGCAACAGGCCAGTCTGGCGCTGACAGCGCTGGGCCTGGGAGGAACTACCCTGTTGTCTGGGTTTGGCCAGTACGCTCAAGCCCTGGGTAAGCCCACTCGACGTAAGCTGGCGCTACTCATTGGCATTAACCAATATCCTGAGCGAGCGATTGACCCCATCCTGGCTCAGGATATTGTGCTGCGGGGCTGCCTTACCGATGTGGAACTCCAGCGGCAGTTGCTGGTGCATCGGTTTGGCTTTCAGCCCGTCGATATTCTCACCCTGACGAATCAAGAGGCTACCCGAGCCGCCATTTTGGAGGCCATTGACCAACACCTGGTGCAGCAGGCCCACAGCGATGATGTGGTGCTGCTGCACTTCAGCGGCTACGGCAGCCAGGTGCGCCTCGACTATGACCCCAGCCACACCCACATAGCCTGGGTAACGGTGGATAGTCGCCTGCCCAGCGAAGAAAAACCCGCCCTGGCCGATTTGCTAGAGGCGGAAATCATCGACCGGCTACACAGCCTCGCCACCCCCAACCTGACCACAGTCATTGATGCCGGTAGCCAGGATGCGGGCTACTTGCGGTGGGGAAACAGTAAGGTGCGATCGCGGCCTACGGTGCCAACGGGAACGTTGCCAGCGACCTATACCGGCAATCCTGACCATCTGGCCAATGCTTCGGCCCCCTGGCCAGGGCTGTTGTTGCGGGGTGGAGAGCCAGGGCGTTTGGTTCTAGAAACCCAGTGGGGCGGCTTTAGCGCTGGCCTGCTAACCTATGCCCTCACCCAGAGCCTCTGGGAAGCCTCGCCGGCTCCCAATCCTAAAGTGCTAGTCCAGCGTTTGGGCCATCGCCTCTATCAGTGGACTGGCCCCGACCAGCAGCCTACCCTCAGCGAAAACCCCCTTAAAGCGGGGTTAGCGACCTACAGCCTACCGGCACAAATGCCTAACGCAGACGGCGTTGTCCTGCCCTCAGCCGATCCCGATCGACCCATCGCCCTCTGGTTAGGCGGTATTTCTCCTGAAGTACTGCGCTATCTCCAGCCAGGGACGCGGCTGTTGACAGTACCAGCTAGCGGTGCCAGTAGCGCAGCCCTAGCCAGGGTTGCCGATGCCGTCGAACTACGTCTGGAGTCTCGCACAGGGCTGAAGGGCATCGCCAAGCCGGTCGAGGGGATAGCTGAGCCGCCGACTACGGCCCAGCCCCTCTACGAGAAGGTGCGTCTGCTGCCGCAGACCATCGAACTGGTGGTGGCCCTCGACAGCCAACTGCAACGGGTAGAACGGGTCGATGCCACCAGCGCCCTGTCTAGCATCCCCTTTGTAGATTCAGTTGCCGTGGGCGAGCGCAAGGCTGACTGCTTATTTGGGCGCTTACCGCTCGGGCCAGTTTCCACCCTTACCGCCGCCCTGCCCGGCACACCAGACGCTGGCACCCTGGCCAAACTGGGCAGCGACAAACCTCTGGAAAGCAGCTATGGGCTGTTCACCCCCAACCGCACCCTGGTACCCGGTACCATGCTCCCCAAAGAAGAGGCCGTTAAGACAGCCATCAACCGCTTAACCCCCAATTTTCAGCTCTTGCTGGCCCAAAAACTAGTCCGGCTGACCGAAAATCAAAGGGCGTCCTGGCTGGGGGTAACGGTCACGCTAGAGGCGCTTCAGCCTAAGGCCATACCCCTGCTTCAGCAACAGACCGAACGCAGCAGTCCGACGGGTATATTGCCCGCCGCCCTGGGCAAAGCACTGCCTGGCCAACCCATGGGCCTAGACACAGTAGACCTCTCCCGCGATACCCGCCTGCTCTATCGGGTCGCCAACCGCTCTGAGCAACCGCTATATCTACTGGTTATTAGCTTTGATAGCCGCAGTGAATGCTCAGCCCTGATGCTATTTCCAGAGTCAGCCACCAGCCAGGAAGCCGACCGTACTCTAGCGCCTGCCCTGGCCCCTCGCCAAACCCGGACGGTTCCCAGCCAGGGCAATGGCTGGGGCATTCCCGGCTCGGTAGTCAGTGCTGAAAGCTATTTAGTCTTCAGCGTGCCGCCGCTCCGACGCTGTATGGAGGTACTGGGCCTTGACGGAGCCCCTAACCCCTTGCAAACTGACCTTCAGCGGGTTAGCCAGCCCCTTAAGCTAGCTCAGGCGCTGCTTCAAGACCTGCACGGTGATGGCACCCCCAGCGACGGTTTTGCCCTTCGGCAAGATCAGTGGGCCGCCTTTAGATTTGACTACAGAGTCGATATGGCCTGAGCCAGGGCCGTTTTCCCCATAGACCGCTCCCAGCCAGTGGGAGCAGCCGTCATGAAACTATGGCCATTAAACTATGGCATGATGACGGCTGAGTATAGCGGTTTGGGTTGGCCCAACCCGCTACTCAGTGCTCCTATCAGTGGATTCTACACACACCAAGGTTATGGTAGGTCTGGCCATTCACACCTCTAGCCCCGAACTGGGGCTCGCCATCAGTAATTTTAAGGACGATGCGCGACAGCAGACCTGGGCCTTGGGGCGGGATCTTTCTACTCACCTGCATCCCACCCTGATTGAGTTTTTGCACCCCTACCAGTGGACAGACCTCTCTTTTTTGGCTGTGGCCCGTGGGCCAGGGGGCTTTACTGGCACCCGCATTGGTGTAGTGACTGCTCGTACTCTGGCCCAGCAACTCGATATTCCACTGTTTGGCATTTCCAGCCTGGCGGCCATAGCCCAGTGGGCAGTGGAGCAGTCTCCCAGCCTCTTAACCGATGTGGCCAGGGCCATCGCAGTAGACATGCCAGCCCAGCGAGACATGCACTTTGCGGCCATCTATCGCCCCACGCCCACGGGCCTAACCACCCTCCAGCCTGACCAGGTGATCTCCCTGGCCGATTGGGAGGCTACCCTGGCAGCCTGGCCAACCCCCGTCACTCGTATCATCGCCGAGGCTAACCAGGCCAAAACCGTCGGCCAGATTTTGGCCCTGGCCCACCAAGCCTGGCAGCAGGGAATCCGCCCACACTGGTCTGAGGTGTTGCCCTACTACGGGCAGCACCCCGTGGAGTGAGATGGGGCTAATTTGAGGAACCGCAAAACTCGGCCAGCTTTAAGATGGCCCGCTCCAGCACCTCAGGGGCATGAACCAGGGCCATGCGAACGTAGCCCTCTCCCGCTTTGCCAAAGCCCAGACCAGGGGCCAGGGCAACGCCGGTGGCTTCTACCAGGCCAGTGCAAAACTCAATTGAGCGCT
>CAYUBC010000270.1:0-5835 GCA_964442885.1 uncultured bacterium
GGGGGGTGAGAAAGGCTCCGTTAGCGGGAGACAGGTTTTCAATGGAGACGGTGACAGTCTTGAGATTAGTGTTCATAAGTAACTCACAAGGGGACTCATAATGGGGGGTAATGCCAAGGCAGTCAGGTGGATACGGCCCACCGTTCACAGAGCCAGTTCCCCAAGGGGGTGGCCCCGGCCCCTACCAGGTTTGTCGGGGGATGGGTGTGAACTCCAGGGCTGGCGAGGCATCAGGGGCACCAGCGGGGTGATGTGCCGCAAGGGGGGCTCACCCCGCTGAACCCGCTCCGAACCTAGCGGGGGTAGAGAAAAGGGTCGATGGATCATGGGAAACCTCCAAAAGGTTAGTCAATGCAATCTGGTGGGTACGGCCCCGGCCTTGGCTGGGGCGCAACAGGCAATAACCTGGCTCCTAGGGCTGTAAACCGCTGCGTTTCCAGGCTGGTTTATGGCGCAGGAGGAGGTAGCTAGAGGGCACAAACATTAGAGCTAGCAAGGTCGCTCCAGTCACCCCGCCGGCAATGACAATGGCAAAGGGCGGCCAGAACTCCCCTCCCTCCAGGAAAAGGGGGACAAACCCAATAACGGTGGTCAGAGTCGTGGTTAGAATGTGGCGGGTTGAACGCAGCACAATCTCCTGAATAGCCAGGGGATCGCCCAGGCGAGCCATCGGATGCTGCTCTAAGGCCGCCAACACCACAATGGAATCGTTGATAGCAATGCCAACCAACCCCACCGTGCCAATGATTGGGTTAAAGCCAAAGGGATAGCCAAATAGCGCGATGGAGAACAACCCCAACCCAAAGGAGGCCACGGCCACTATCCCAATCAGACCGGCCAGGCGAAAAGACCCCAACGCCAGCACCAGGACAGCTATCATCAGCACAGTCAGAATATCGATATTCGACCGCAGGTTCTGGATGGCCTCAGCCCGTTCTTCGGCTTCGCCGCCAAAGGTGATGGTATATCCCGGTGGCAGGGGGAGGGGGTCAGCCTGTAGTTGCCGCTGGAGCTTGGCCAGAACCGTAGCCGGTAGGGTACCTGCCTGTACAAAGCTCTGGATCAGGTTGACTCGCTGACCGTTGTAGTGGGTAATCTGCGCCATTCTGGGTTTAAGGCTGGGGCTACCCAGAGCACTCAGGGGTAGCCAACCATCGCCAGCCTGGGTAGCCAGCGGCAGGGTGGCAATGGCACTTAAATCAGAACGATCGGCCAACTGTACCCGGATGGGTAGTTCCTCGGTATCTTCCAGAACCGAGCCGCCCTGAATGCCTTCCAGGCTTTGATCGAGATCCTGGGCGATGCGGCCAAGATCCAGCCCAGCCAGGCGCACAGCGGCTTCGTCTAGGGCAAACTGCACCTGGGGCATGGTTTTATTCAGACTGGCACGGGTATGGGTTACCTCATTGAGCTTGTTCAGGTGAGTTTGCGCTGCTTCCCCAAGTGCCTGCAGTTGACGCAAATTAGGGCCTTTGATGCGAATTTCAATGGGCGCATCAAAGGGCGGCCCTTGTTCAAGCTGGCGCACTACAGCCCTGGCCGCTGGAAAGGCCTGGTCAAGCTCGGCCTGCAGCCTACGGGTCAGGGCCGCCGTAGACAGACGATTGAGTTGCACCAACGCCTGGGCGTAGTTCGGTTCATTTTCCCGCCGCCCGGTCAGGTTGTAGTAGAAGCGGGGTGCATTGGTGCCAATAAACCAGTGCACAGCGTCTACTTCGGCGTGCTGTAGTAGGTAGGTGCGCATCTGCTGGGTCATTAGCTGGGTCTGGCTCAGGGCCGTAGAGGGCGAAAATTCTACTTCCAGTTGCAGTTGGTCGCGATCGCTGGCCGGAAAGAATTGCTGTTCCAGCAGCGGCCCCTGGAGTAAGCCAACCAGCGGCAGCATCAGAGCCAGAGCCAGGCCCAGCTTAGGGTGGCGGGTCGTCTGGGCCAGCAGTCGCTGGTAGAGGTGCGCCAGTCCTGGCCAGGTCACACCCTGCTGCCACCAGGCTGGTGTTGCCTCACAATCTCCACCGTTCTGACCAGCGGCAGGGCCATGCCGACGTTGCCAATGGTTAAACAGGTGGGCCGCCAGGGCCGGAATGATGGTTACGGACAGTAGAAAGGAACAGGACACCGCCAGAATAACGCTGACCCCCAGAGCGCTGACAAATTCCCCCACCCGACCAGGAAGAAAGGCGACCGGCATGAACGCCAGAACGGTAGTCAACGTCGAGGTAAACAGCGGCATAGCCAGGTTTTGTATACTCTGTTGAAGTGCCAGGTCTGCCCTAGCGCCGGTCTTGAGTTGGTGGTAAACTTCGTCCACCATGACGATGGCGGTATCGATCAGCAGCCCTAGGGCCACAATCAACCCAGTGACGGAAATCTGATGCAAGGCCATGCCCAAAACCCGCATCAGGCCCAGAACCATTAGCAACGACAGCGGCAAGGCTAGACTAACCACCACCGCCGACTGCCAGCCCATCATCACCAGGGTGACCCCAAATACCAGAGTGGCCCCCAGCACAAGATTCACCAGCAGACTACTGAGGCGCTCATGCACGTAGTCAGTCTGGTCAAAGATAATCTGCAAAGACACTCCTGCTGTGAGCTGCCCCTGAAAGTCTTCCAGCACCGCCTGGGCCTGTTTGGCCCACCGGTCGATGTGGTAGTCGGATTGAACGAAGGCCCCCAGGACTACCGCAGGCTGGCCATTGGCAAAGGCCATGTCCGCCAGAGGCTGGGTCATACCTTTCTCAATCTGGGCTACGTCTCCCAGCCGTAGCACCTGGCCCTGATAGCCCAAACGCACGGGAGTTTGGGCCAGGCGTTCTAGGGAATCTAATTCGCCCTCCAGGGCAATGGGAAAGTTATGATACTCCCCGCGAACCTTACCGGCAGAAACCTTAACATCGGTTTGAACGAGCTGCTGAGATAGGGTCTGGGGAGATAGCCCCAGACTGGCGAGTTGCCCTGGATTAATCTGGACAACAATTTCTTCCTGGGGATCGCCAAATAAATCGACTAGCTCAGTGCCGGGTAAGCCACTTAGCCGATCCTGTAGCGCCGCGGCGAGACGGCGCAGAATAGCGTAGTTTGGATCATCATCCCGATTCCAGGTCAGTGCTGCCACGAGGGCATAGGCTTTGACTTCTACCTCTTCAAGTTCTGGGTTGGTAGCTCCGGGCGGAAAAGCAAGCGCTGCATCATTCAGCCGATCGCGAATCTGAGCCCAGAGGCCACTCACCTCTGTCGCCGTAACCTGCTCTGACAGCTCAAGTTCAATCAGAGATACCCCTGCCCGTGAGGTCGATTGGTACTTCTCGATCTGACCAATATCAGTGAGCTGAGCTTCAATCGTTTCGGTGATTAACGTTTCGACTCGCTCGGCCTCAGCTCCAGGCAAATAGGTGGTTACGATGGCATTGCGGGATACCAGGTTAGGATCCTCCAGCCGGGGTAGTGCCTGGAGAGACGTCAGCCCCCACACCACAATCAGGATGAGGGCCAGCACCAGCAGGCGAAGGTTGCGATAGAACAGGCTAAACATGACAACACCTTGACAGTCTGTACTTTGGCCATTTGGACTCTGGCCATTTGGACTCTGGCCATTTGGACTCTGGCCCTCTGGACTTTGGGCAAGGCAGGCGAATGCAGGACTTTTCGCCAATAACGCGGTAAAAGGGCGTTTAGTTGAACTGGACGATTTGGCCAGGCACCAACCGCTGCACCCCGTCAGCCACAATCTGATCGCCGCTATCCAGCAGCCCTCGGACAAAGGCGCGATCGCCCTCCAGGTGGATAATCTCTACTTCTCGACGCTGGACTTGAGCCTGTTGAGCGGGGCGGCCCGACCCATCGGGAGCCAGCACATAGGCAGCCCATAGCCCCCGTTCCCCCTCAATAAGCGCTTCCAGGGGCAGCCAGAATCCGGCGGTGGAAATGGTTTGGGCGATTTCGACCGTGACCAACTGTTCGGGAGCCACCGTGCCAGGCTCTACCCCGTCAAGCTGAAGCACGATGGTTTGGGTGCGAGTAGCGGGGTCAATCTCAGGCAGAATGGCGGTCATTAAGCCGTGGTAATGCTCTGCCCCAATTTGAACGACCTGGGACTGCCCCGGTTGCAGCGTGGCGGCTACGTCAACCGGTAGACCCACTTCAACTTCGGATCGGGCTTGTTCGACCACCCTCAAAATGGGCTGTCCAGCAGGCGCAATTGCCCCTTCATCGAAGTGGCGGGCCGCTACCACACCAGAAAATGGGGCGAAAATCGTTGCCTGCTCAAGGGCTACGTCGATCTCAGTGAGCCGAGCGGCGAGTTGCCGCACAGTAGCCTCCTGGGCCGCAATTTGTTCCAGGCGGGTGCCGGCTTGTAAGTCATCAAGCTGACTCTGAGCGGCGGCTAACCGGTCGGCCAGGGCATCGGCACTGAGCCCAACCACATCCCTTTCCTCGCGTGAAATAGCTCCCTGGGTATAAAGCGACTCCCGACGCTCCTGACGCAGCCGCTCCAGGGCCAGTTGATTTTCTAAGTCTCTAACCGTAGCCTGGGCAGCCTCCAGCACTTCCCGACGTGGCCCATTTCGCAACTCCGTTAACTGGGCCAGGGCGCGGTCGCGCTCAGCCGTTAACTCAGCTCGTTGGGCCATCAGTCGCCGGGTATCTAGCTGGGCCAAGGGTTGTCCGGCGGTCACTCGATCGCCTCGATCCACCGCCAGAGTAACAATTTCGCCGCCCTGCTCAAAGCCCAGCTCACTGGTGCGCCCGGCCACTACTCTGCCCGTATAAACGCGGGACACGGTGTAGGTGCTGGCTTGCTCCACCGCCAGAGCCTCAACCCTGAGCGGCGGCACGGTCTGGGTTGAGGGTCGGCGTGGGGGTAAGGCGCGGGTGCCCAGCAGGATGAGCCCGGCCAGCAGAATAAATCCCATCATGCGCCCAACCGAATAGATTTTCGGCTGAGGCAGATCAGTCTCAAATAGGGGAGTCATGGAGGTACCTCACTGGCTTTCACTATTTGGGTTCAGGCGATCGCGATCGCCGTTGCCAGCGGGGTTAACTGGGCCGCCGCTGCGTCCAAGTCACCCAGGATAGTTACTGTGTCGCCACTGCTGAGGTTAGCAATGACTTGATCAGGCAAAATAGCCAGAGAGAACTGACCGCCGACACCCAGGAAACTATTGAAGTCAAGGCTGTCGATGGCCTCAAAGTCGGTAACGGTCGTGACTTCGCTACCACCGCTGGTCAGCAGATCGGCACCGAAGCGGAAGGTATCTGCTCCAGCGCCACCAGTGAGGGTGTTACTGCCCAGACCACCCTCAAGGATGTCGTCGCCAGACCCACCAATCAGCTGATCGTTGCCCCCGTTGCCCTGCACCACGCCATTGACGATGCCACCCGTGCCTGTAAACACGTCGTCACCATCACTGAGGAAGACATCGCCATTGATAGCACCCCGGTTAACCACCGTGAGACTGCCTGTGGCTTGGCGGCCATCAATCGCCAGTTGCCCGCTTGGCGCGATGGCTGATAAACCACCGTCAATCAACCCGCTATTGAAGATCGAACCAACCAGTTGGGTGTTGGTCTCAATCACCAGGGTGGCTGATTGTTCGGCGGCTAACCGGCCCTGATTAACGATGTCCCCTTGAAAAACAGCCGTTGGAGCCGCGTCGCTACCGGGTTGGTAAAGGCGGATAGCCGCGGCCTGGTTGTTGCCCACGGCCTCTCCTCGACCCTGAATATGGCCAGTATTCAAGATATTGCCGGTCACCAGTGACCCCAGTTCCAGAGAAATGGCATCGCCGTTGTTGCCCGTGCCAACATCGATCAGACCACGATTTTCGATCTCAA